>JBNLET010000031.1:0-24961 GCA_050305135.1 Rhodocyclaceae bacterium
GATGCGACGGTGATCGTCGCGATAGAAGTCCGCCTCCACTACCAGGTCGGCGATCCGGTCCCAGGCCGCGTTGTCCAGCAGCAGCCCGCCGATCAGGGACTGCTCGGACTCTATCGAGTGGGGTGGCAGCTTGAGGGCTGCAAGTTCAGGATCCATCAATTCGCTTCCGGGCGGGCACGGCACAGGTTCGAAAGACTATCCGAGAATAAAAAAGGGCTGCAACGCAGCCCTTTCGACACTGATCGGATCCGATCCGCAGAAGGCTTACTGCTCGGCAACCACCGCCACGTTGATCGTTGCGATCACGTCCGAGTACAGCGCCACCTCGAGCGAATTCTCACCGGTCTGCTTGATCGGGCCGTCCGGCATGCGCACGGAGCCCCGCTCGACTTCGAAGCCCTTCTCGGCCAGTGCGGCAATGATGTCCGCGCTACCGACCGAGCCGAACAAGCGGCCATCGACGCCGGCCTTGCGCGGCATTTCGAGCGCCAGCCCGTCGAGCTTCTCGGCCACGGCCTGTGCTCCGGCCAGCTTTTCCGCCTGGAGTTTTTCCAATTCGGCGCGACGCGCTTCGAATTCGGCCATGTTGGCAGCGGTCGCCCGCTTGGCCTTGCCCTGCGGGATCAGGAAGTTGCGGGCGTAGCCGTCACGCACCTTGACCACCTCGCCGAGCGAACCCAGGTTGGCCACCTTATCGAGAAGAATGATTTGCATTTTCGCTCTCCCGGATCAGTCGTGCAGGTCGGTATACGGCAGCAGCGCGAGGAATCGCGCACGCTTGACCGCCGTGGTCAGCTGGCGCTGGTAGCGCGCCTTGGTCCCGGTGATGCGGGCCGGCATGATCTTGGCGTTGTCGGTGATGAAGTCCTTCAGCAGATCCACGTCCTTGTAGTCGATCTCTTCGATCTTCTCGGCCGAGAAGCGGCAGAACTTGCGACGCTTGAAGAGACCACCACGACGTTCCTCACGACGCTTCGGTTTGAAAGCCATTTTCGTTTCCTTCCACAAATCTCATTTCTGTCACGTGCAGCACGAGCCGGTTGCTCCTGAGGCTCTTTGCCGCGACGAATCCATTGACGCTGACGGTGGCGCCCAGCGCGCCTTGCGCCAGGAGCGGTGCGTCGTTTCCGACCAGCACGAACGGCACCTCGGCCGTCACTTCCCGCTCGTGCCCCGCTTCGAGTTGCCTGGAGCGGTGACTGATCACGCCTTCGACGACCGCCACACCCGCCGGCGTCCGGCGCAAGGCCGACAGTTCGCGCAACTCGCCGCGCAGGCTCAGCGCATTCGCGCTCACCGCGCCCCGATCAGGCGTCGGCGGCGGCTTCCGCCTTGGCAGGCTGGTCGGCCGACGGCGTCAGCGAACGGGCCTTTTCTTCCTTCATCATCGGCGACGGCGTCGCGACGGCCTTCTTCTTCTTGACCGTCAGGTGACGCAGCACGGCATCGTTGAACTTGAAGGCATGCTCGAGTTCGGCCAGCGTCTCGCCGTCGCACTCGATATTCATCAGCACGTAGTGGGCCTTGTGGACTTTCTGGATCGGGTAGGCCAGCTGGCGGCGACCCCAGTCCTCGAGGCGATGAATCTGGCCCTGACGGCCGGTGACCAGGGTCTTGTAACGGTCGATCATGGCCGGGACCTGTTCGGACTGGTCCGGGTGGACGATGAATACGATCTCGTAGTGTCGCATGCACGCTCCTTGTGGTTGCGTTGAGCCCCCCGGCATGCGGTCCGGTGGAGCAAGGAAAACGCGGGATTCTATCAGTGCCCCCGGATCGCGACAAGGTGCGCGGTCGCAGGCTAGATTCAGGCCCGCGCCGGCACCATGATCTCGGCCTCGCCGTCCAGCACGACCTTGCCTGCCACCGTGCATACGGTCTGGAACTTGGCCTTGCGCTTCTCCGGCGCCAGTTCGGTGATCGTCGCCCGCGCGACTACCGTGTCACCGACGCGAACCGGCGCCTTGAACTTGAGGGTCTGCGACAGATAGATGCTGCCGGGGCCGGGCAGCTTGGTACCGAGCACCGTCGAAATGAAGGCGGCCGACAGCATGCCATGGGCGATGCGACCACCGAACATCGAGGCGGCGGCGAGTTCCTCGTTCAGATGGACGGGATTGGTGTCGCCGCTGACGCCCGCAAACATCAGGATGTCGGCCTCGGTCACCGTGTGACCGTAGGCGGCCGACATGCCCACTTCCAGATCCTCGAAACGATAGCCGTAGAACTCTTCGAAGTTTGCTTGTACATCGGCACTCATGCGCTGGCCCTCCCCAGTTAGGCATGCCGGAAACGAATTTGCCCGCTTGCGCGGGCAAATTCGGCGAAAACCGTGGCGGAGAGGGCGGGATTCGAACCCGCGTCAGGGTATTACCCTGAACACGCTTTCCAGGCGTGCGACTTAAACCACTCATCCACCTCTCCACGCGAGGCGCGGATTATAGCAAACGAGGCGGATTTGGAAAGCCGGCGCCGGCCTGCCCTGCCCTCGCGCTCAGTCCACGTCGGCCGGCGGCGGCATGGTCGGGTGGCGCATGTAGTCGACCAGTGCCTGGGCCTTGTCGCTCGGCGGCGGCGTCAGCAGACTGACCACGACGATCACCGCAAAGCCGAGCGCGACGCCGAAGATCCCGCTCGAGATCGGATTGATGCCATACCAGGCCTTGTCCATGCTGCCGCCGAAGAAGCTGTGGGTCTGCACCACGTAGTAGATCGTCACGGCCAGGCCGGCGAGCATGCCGGCGACCGCGCCCGGGCGGTTGGCCCGCTTCCAGAAGATGCCCAGCACCAACGCCGGGAAGAAGGCTGAGGCGGCGATCGAGAACGCGAGGCCGACCATGAACAGGATGTTGTCGGGCTTGAGCGATGCCACCCAGGCCGCGACGACCGCCACCACCAGCAGTTGCGACTTGGCGATCACGAGGCGGCGCTGCGTCGAGGCGTAGGGATTTACGACCTTGTAGTAGAGATCGTGGGAGAGCGCGTTGGAGATCGTCAGCAGCAGGCCGTCGGCGGTGGACAGGGCGGCCGCCAGACCGCCCGCCGCCACCAGGCCCGAGACGACGTAAGGCAGCCCGGCGATCTCGGGCGTGGCGAGAACGATGACGTCGGTGTTGAGGCTGAGTTCGGCCAGTTGCAGGATGCCGTCGCCGTTCAAGTCCTCGATATTGACCAGGCCGACCTTGCCCCAGTAGGCGACCCAGGCCGGCAGCGTCGCGATCTTCGAGCCGACCAGGTTGTTGTAGATCTCCCACTTGGCGAACACCGCGTAGGCCGGCGCGGTCAGGTAGAGCAGCAGGATGAAGAACAGCGACCAGAATACCGAACGCCTCGCCGCCGCTACGCCCGGCGTGGTGTAGTAGCGGGCCAGCAGGTGCGGCAGCGCCGCTGTGCCGAGCATCAGCACGAAGGTCAGCGCGAGGAAATTCAGCCGCTCCTGTTCGGCCTGCTGCGGCGTGTCGCCCGGGTAGGCTTCGGCGTGCGGCACCGGACGCTGCGAGCGGGCGAGGCTCTCCTGCCGCTTGCGTTCCCACAGCTCGCGGGCCCCCTCCACGGTATGGGGCACTTCACGCAGGGCCCGCTCGGCCAGCGCCACCTCGCGCGCGGGCCCTTCGCTCAGGCGCAATTGGTTGAGGCGATCCGTCAGGGTGCGGCGCTCGGCTTCGAGCGACTGCGGCAGGTCCCTGATCTTGCCGGCGTAGGCCTCGGCGCGATAGTAGAACTGGTTGCGCACCGCGACTTCGCTCGGTTCCGAGAACAGTTGCAGTTCCTTCTTGCCCAGCTTCTGCAGCACGATGCCGTAGGAGGCCTGCGGGATCGGCACGTTGGTGATCTTTTGCGACAGGATCACCACCGGCACCAGGTAGGCGATGATCAGGATCACGTACTGGGCCACCTGGGTCCAAGTGACGGCACGCATGCCGCCGAGGAAGGAACACACCAGGATGCCGGCCAGGCCGACGAACAGCCCGATCTCGAATTCGACGCCGACGAAGCGGCTGGTGATCAGGCCGACGCCGTAGATCTGCGCCACGACGTAGACGAAGCTGGTCAGGATCGTCGCGCCGAGCGCCACCATGCGGGCGATATTGCCCTCGTAGCGCGCACCGAAGAAGTCGGGCACGGTATAGCGGCCGAACTTGCGCAAATAGGGTGCCAGCAGCAGCGCCACCAGCACGTAGCCGCCGGTCCAGCCGGTGACGAAGGCCAAGCCCTCGAAACCCCCGTAGTAGAGCGTGCCGGCCAGGCCGATGAAGGAGGCCGCGCTCATCCAGTCGGCGGCGGTGGCCATGCCGTTGAACACCGCCGGCACGCGGCGGCCCGCGACGTAGTACTCGGCCACGTCGGCGGTGCGGCTCATGACGCCGATGCTGGCGTAGATGGCGATCGTCGCAAACAGGAACAGGTGGCCGATCACCTTCTGCGACAGGCCGAATTCCTCGCCGACCGCCAGCAGGATCACGAAGGCGATGAAGCCGCCGGTGTACAGAAAGTAGTTGCGGCCGAGCCGGCGCTCGAAGCGGTTCATCGCGCCGCCGCCCCCTGCCGGTGCGCATCCGGCGTCGCTGCGGTGTCGCCGGACAGGTGCTGGCGTTTCACTCTGCCGCGCACGCCGCCGGCTCAGTACTTGACGCGGGCGTAATAGGTCTTCTCGGCCGCTTCCCGCGCTTCACGCAGCGTCCTGATACCCTTCTCCGCCAACAGGGGGATCATCTTCAGGAACACCTCGCCGGTCACGATCGCATCGCCGAGCGCGGTGTGGCGCCCGACGATGTGCACACCCATCCGCTCGGCGATGGCCTCCAGCCTGTGCGACGCCTGGTTGGGATGGATCAGCGGCGAGAGCAGCAGCGTATCGAGCACCGGCTGCTCGAACCGCAGGCCGGTCGCCTCCTCTTTCAATTGCAGGAAGCGCATGTCGAAGGCGGCGTTATGGGCGACCAGCACGGTGTCTTCGGCAAAGGCGTGGAAAGCCGGCAGCACGTTGCCGATGCCGGGCTGGCCGGCCAGCATCTCCTCGGTGATGCCGTGGATCTGGGCCGACTCCTTGGACAGCGGCCGCTTGGGATCGACCAGTTGCTCGAACGATTCGTTGTGCAGCAGCTTGCCATTGACGATGCGGGTCGCGCCGATCTGGATGATCTCGTCGCCCTCGGAAGGGTTGAGCCCGGTGGTCTCGGTGTCGAAGACCGTGAAGCGCAACTCCGACAGCAGGCGGTCATCCAGCGCATGTTCGTTCTCGGACGCCTTGAACAGGTCGAAGTCGTAGTACTCGGGCCGGCTCTCGCCGCGCAGATAGGGTTCGGACTCGGCCGCCTGATGCGGCACCGCACGCGGCAGCAAGAGCCGGAAGAAGGCCCTGTGCCGGGTCTTCTCGCGCTCCAGCCACATTTCGCCGTCGTGACGTTCGATCACGTCGCGGATCGTCAGCGGCGAGGATTCCTCGCCGATCTGCATCGGCTCCAGCTCCCAGTTCATGACGGTCTCGGTGCTCATCGCCTGACCCGACCAGATCAGGTCCAGGTGCGCCATCTTGGCCGCCTCGCTCAAGCGCAGGCGAACCTCCCGCACCTCGAACTCGTCCGACAGGCGCGCCGCCAGGTAGGTCAGGGCCTGCAGCAGCGAGAAGCTGTCGAGTCTGAGCCACAGCGTCTCGTCCACCTCCTCGAGCTTGACCGGCAGTCCGACCTTGGCCTCGATGCGCCCGCGCGCCGCGCCGACGAAATCGCTGCCGAGCATCTCCTCCATCGGCCAGCGCGTCTTCAGCGTGTCGGCGAAGATGCCGGCGGCCTCCTCCAGCCGCCGGCTCATGCCCTGCACCTCGTCCTTGATGACGCCGAGGAAGCGATCGCGCATGGCCGCGTCCAGATCCTCGTAGTCGAGCATCTCGACCGCCGCCCGGACGTTGGCCAGCGCCGCCCGGTTGCCTTCCGTCGCGCTGTGCAACAGCAGGTCGCGGCGCGATTCGGCCTCGAACGTGCGGGTGATGTTTTCCAGCATCAGGATGAATCCGGTCAGGCTGCGCTCCTCGGCCTCGGCCCTGACCGCGAGCACCGGCGCCATCTGCACCCGGATCAACTGGCCGGCCCGGGTCGAGGTGACGAAGTTCGATACCGGTTGGGCGGGACCCTTGTGCAAGCCCTGCTGCAGGCTTTCCAGCGCATGGGCGATCAGTCCGCGGTCGAAGACCGTGTAGATCGAGCGGCCGAGGCCGATCAGCTCGCCGCCGCCGGCCACTGCCGGCGCATCGGACATGGCGCGGAACTGCGTCCTCGCCCGGTTGTTGTAGAGCAGGATGCGGCCGTCCAGATTGCACACCACGACACTCTGGGTCAGCTCGGACATCAGCGCGGCGAGACGATTCTTCTCTTCCTCTACGGAGCGCCGGCCTTCGCGGATCTGCGCTTCGACGTCCTGCTGCAGATTCTGCCGGTGCTCGGCCAGTTCGTTCAGGACCTTGGCCATCTCGCGCACACCGGCCGGGCCGTCCAGATCCAGGCGGCGGGACGGCTCGGTGGACACGATCAGGCGCGCCTGCTCGGCCAAGCGCGCGGGCTGCACGTCGTAGGCCTCGAACAGCGACTTGATGATCATCGCGACCACCGCGCCGCCGGTGGCGACCATCGCCACCAGCAGGCCGGTGCGGGGCGAGAGCAGCGGCACCAGGATCTCCCTCTCTGCCACCGAGAGGTCTTTCCAGAAGAGGATTCCTACCGCAGCGGTGAAGATGCAGAACAGCGCAAAGGCGGCGGCGATGGCGATGGCCAGTCGGGCGCCTGGACTCATTCGCCCATCCCGAGCAGCTTCTTGACCTCGCGCACCAGTTCCTTGGTGGAAAACGGCTTGGTCATGTAGGCATCGGCACCGAGGGCCAAGCCCTTGGCCATCTCGGTATCCCGCCCCTTGGCCGTCAGCATCAGGATCTTGGTCTGCCCCAGCTCGCCGTCCGCACGAACTTCCTGGCAGACCTCGAAACCGGTCTTCTTCGGCATCATCACGTCGAGCAGCACCAAATCGGGGCGTTCGGAGCGGATCTTGGCGACGGCCTCCTCGCCGTCCCTGGCGACGGACACCTCGAACCCCTCCCGCTTCATCAGGAATTCGAGAGAGATGACGATGTTCACCTCGTCATCGGCGATCAGGACCTTGTTGGTCATTCCTTTCTCCCCCCCGGAGAACTGCCGGCTGTCTTTGTTTTGCGAATATTCTAATTCATCCGGTGCCGCTGCCGGCCGAGGCCGTGCGCGGCAACTCGAAGTGGAACAGCGCACCGCCCCCGTCGGCATTCTCGACCCACATGCGCCCACCGAAGTGCTCGACGATCTGGCGGCTGATCGGCAGCCCGAGGCCCGTGCCGGCCGGCTTGGCCCGCTGATCCCCGACCTGCCGGAACTTCTCGAAGATGGTGGCTTGATCCTCGGCTCGAATGCCCGGTCCGTTGTCCCTGACCCATACGTGGTAGACCTCCCCGGGGGCCTCCAGTCCGATCGCCACGAGCCCCCCTTCGCCGGGGCAGAACTTGACCGCATTCGACAGCAGGTTGATCACCACCTGGATCAGCCGATCGCGGTCCGCCAACAGCATGTGGGCACTCGCCGGCAGCGATGCCTCCAACCCGACTCGCCGCTCGCGGAACAATTGCTCGGTGGACTCCACCGCATGGCGGATCACGTCCACCAGATCGATTTCCTCGTTGTGCCATTCGGCGTGGCCCGATTCGATCTTGGCCAGGTCGAGCACCTGGTTGACAAGCCGCGTCAGCCGCTCGGTCTCGGACACGATGATGCCGAGAAAACGCCGGCGCTCATCCAGGTCGATGCACGGATCCTCGAACAACATCTCCGAGAAGGCACGGATCGAGGTCAGCGGGGTGCGCAATTCGTGGGTCACCGAGGACATGAAATCGTCCTTCAGCCGGTCCAGTTCCTGCAGCCGGGCATTGGCGGCGCGCAACTGGGCGGTGGCCCTCTCCAGCGCCAGCGACTTCTCCTCCAGCTTGCGCGAATAGGCCCTCACCTGCGAAGCCTCGTCGAGGATGTCCATCACCTCGTCCAGGCCCAGGGGCTCGGCATCCACCACCGAACCGATCAGCACGTGGGCCGAGGCGCTGCCGATGGCGCCCGCCAGCGTGGCCTCGGCGAAGTGGATCAGGCCCGCGTCGGCCTCCAGATCCTCCGTCCGCTTGCGGCCCCGGCTGCGGGCGTATTGGTCGAAGGCGGAATGGGCCCTCGCCGCGCCGACGAAACGCGACACCAGCGGCAGCAGTTGATCGACCCGCACGCCGCCGCGCCAGAACGCCGCCTGCGGACTGTGGTCGTCGTCCATCACGTTCACGAACAGCGAGGCCTGTGCCGCCTCGCGGGCCTCCGGCGGAAAGCGGAAGGACAGCACCACGTAGGCCAGCACGTTCAGGAACAGGCTCCAGAACAGCGCGTGGCTGATCGGGTCCAGCCCGGCCACGCCGAACAATTGCTCGGGGCGCAGCAGCTCGACACCGAACGGGCCTTCGCCGATGAAGGTCGCGTCGAGCCAGCCCGACTTGGCGAACGAGGGCAGCAGCAGGCAGTAGAACCAGGTCACGAAGCCCGCCGCCAGTCCGCCCAGCGCCCCGATGCGCGAGCCGCCGCGCCAGAACATGCCACCCAGCATCGCCGGCGCAAACTGGGCCACCGCAGTGAAGCTGATCAGGCCGATGCTGACCAGCGCGTAGGCCTCGCCGGCCAGCCGGTAGTAGGCGTAGCCGAGCATCAGGATGGCCGCGATCGCGACCCGGCGGATCGTCAGCAGCATGCCGGTCAGCTCGTCGCCGGCCGCATCCATCCAGCGCTGCTGCCGCAGCAGCAGCGGCATCACCAGATCGTTGCAGACCATCGTCGACACCGCGATGGTCTCGACGATCACCATGCCGGTGGCGGCCGACAGGCCGCCGACGAAGACCATCAGCGCCAGGGCCTCCTGGCCGCCGGCGAGCGGCAGCGTCAGCACGAAGGTGTCCGGATCCACCGCCGAAGGTCCGAAATGCAGCAGACCGCCCAACGCGATCGGCAGCACGAACAGGTTGATCAGCAACAGGTAGCCGGGAAAGATCCAGGCCGCCCTTTGCAGATGACGTTCATCCACGTTCTCGACCACGGTGACCTGGAACTGCCGCGGCAGGAAGATCACCGACAGCATCGACAGCAGCGTCAGCGCGAACCAGCCCCCGTAGCCCATCGCCCCGTCGCCGCCCAGGCGCAGCAGGTGTTGCAGCGTTTCCTCGCGGCCGACCCGCTCGAAGATGTCGCCGACACCGTCGAACATGCCGAAAGTGACGTACAGCCCGACCGCCAGGAAGGCGCACAGCTTGACCACCGACTCGAGCGCGATCGCCGTCACCATGCCCTCGTGGCGTTCGGTGGCGTCGAGGTGGCGGGTGCCGAACAGGATCGCGAACACCGCCAGCAGGGCCGTCGTATACAGGCCGGCATCGGCCGCCCAGCCCAGGTGCCCGGTCGCGCTGCCGCGGTTTGCCAGCATCACGAAAGTGCCGGACACGGCCTTCAACTGCAGCGAGATGTAGGGCACGGTACCGATCAGTGCGATCAGCGTCACGGCGCCGCCGAGCAGCTGGCTCTTGCCGTAGCGCGAGGCGATGAAATCGGCGATCGAAGTGATGCGGTAGCGCTTGCTGATGCGCACCATGCGCAGCAACAGCAGCCACGCCAGCGCCATGCCCAGGGTCGGCCCCAGATACACCGGCAGGAAGCCGACGCCGCTGGAAGCCGCCCGGCCGACACTGCCGTAGTAGGTCCAGGCGGTGCAATAAACCGCCATCGACATCGAATAGACGAGCGGCGAAGCGACGATCGAGCGCCCCTGGTCGGCGCGGCGATCGCCGATGTAGGCAACGCAGAACAGCGTGCCGAGATAGAGCACCGTGACCAGGATCAGGATCGGTGCCGTCAGCATCAGCGGCTCTCGATGACCCAGGCAATCATCGCGATCAGACCGATCCAGACGCCGAATACGTATACATAGAGCAGCGGCAGCCCGAAGACGGCCACCGGCTGGTCGAAGATGCTCAGCAGCGGCGCGTTCAGCAACAGGCAGCCGAACGCGAACACCGCCAGCAGCCGCTGCCCCACGGATCCCTTGCGCATCGTCCCTCCCCCGACACGGGTGCCAGTATAAGCCGGCCCCGGCCCGCGCTTTCAAGCCTCCGGCGGTGCCTCGCGACAGGCTCGCATGGTTTGCTGCAGGACCTTCACCGACTGCGCACCGGGCACCGCGCGCCGCTGCTCGAAGAAGAACAGCGGCACGCCGGCGACGCCGAGGTCGCGCGCCAGCACGTCCAGGTCCTCGGCCTCCACCGGCTGCGCCAGGATGCGCGCCACCGGCTCGTCGGGCAGCCCCGCCGCGCGGGCGATGGCGATCAGCGCATCGTGACGGCCGATGTTCTCGCCGTCGAGGAAATGAGCCCGGAAGATCCCCTCCGCCAGCGCCACCGAGTCGAACCCTTCGCGCTGCAGGCCGTCCATCAGTGCATGGGCCGCAATCGTCGAGGGCCTCACCTGCATGGATTCGAAATCGAATTGGATGCCGTCCGGGCCGCCCTCGTCGATCAAGCGGCGGTGAAGCTCGTCGACCGCCTCCGCACCACCGAACTTGCGCTCCATGAAGTCTCGATAGGGCTCGCCCGCGGACGGCGTGTCGGGATTCAGAAAGAACGCGTGCCAGAACACCGATACGGTTTCGCCCTCGGCGCCGCCGGCGAGCGCCTGGCGAAGCCGCTGCATGCCGATGAAGCACCAAGGACAGACAAAGTCCGATATCACGTCGATCCGCATGCGGCCTCCTCGCCTGGTGGCACCCGGCCTTGGGCCGCGACTTGGGGAAAACGCCGATGCCGCGGCCATGCGGCCGGTGATAGTGTTTGCGACCGGTGGCAATCCAGTCGAAAGGGTGCAACATGTACAACCATATCATTGTCGCTGTCGACGACAGCAGCACGGCCGCAATGGGTCTCGACAAGGCCGTCGAACTGGCGCGACTGAACGGCGCACGGCTGGAGATCGTGCACGCGGTGGACGAATCGATCTTGTCGCACATCACCGGCGCGACGCTGGGCAGCAAGACCGCCGCGCTGGAAGCCTTGCTGGCCGAGGGAAGCGACTGCCTGGAGCGGGCGGTCACCTCCGCCACCAGCCAGGGCATCACGCCGGTCAGCCATCTGCTGAGTTCCGAGACACTGCACGCGGCGGACCAGATCGCGAATCACGTCGCCCACACCGGCGCCGATCTGCTGGTGATCGGCTCCCACGGCCGGCGGGGTTTCCAGCACCTGTTGCTGGGCAGCGTCGCCGAGAAGCTGCTGCGCAAGGTATCGGTGTCGGTGCTGGTAGTGCGCGAATAGGCTGCCCGCCACGCGCGAGACGACAAAAAAGCCCCGCGACAGCGGGGCTTTCCGATGGCGGCGGGCATCGCTCACATGCGCTCGATCATCGCGTCGCCGAATTCCGAGCACGACACTTCGCTGGCCCCCTCCATCAGGCGGGCGAAGTCGTAGGTGACCTGCTTGTCGGCGATTGCGGCTTCCATGCCCTTGATCACCAGGTCCGCGGCCTCGACCCAGCCCATGTGCCGCAGCATCATCTCGGCCGACAGGATCAGCGAGCCCGGATTGACCTTGTCCAGCCCGGCATACTTGGGCGCCGTGCCGTGGGTGGCCTCGAACACCGCGTACTGGTCCGAGATGTTGGCCCCCGGCGCGATGCCGATGCCGCCCACCTGCGCGGCCAGCGCGTCCGAGACGTAGTCGCCATTGAGGTTCAGCGTGGCGATCACGTCGTACTCGGCCGGGCGCAGCAGGATCTGCTGCAGGAAGGCGTCGGCGATCGCGTCCTTGACGACGATCTCCGTACCGGTCTTCGGGTTCGTGAACTTGCACCACGGTCCGCCGTCCAGTTCGGTGGCGCCGAATTCGTTCTTCGCCAGCGCGTAGCCGAAGTCGCGGAACGCACCCTCGGTGAACTTCATGATGTTGCCCTTGTGCACCAGCGTCACGCTCTTGCGGTCGTTGTCGATCGCGTAGTTGATCGCGGCGCGCACCAGGCGCTCGGTGCCCTCCTTCGACACCGGCTTGATGCCGATGCCGGAGGTCTCGGGGAAGCGGATCTTGGTGACGCCCATCTCGCTGCGCAGGAAGCCGATCACCTTCCTGGCCTGCTCGGACATGGCCTGCCACTCGATGCCGCAATAGATGTCCTCGGTGTTCTCGCGGAAGATCACCATGTCGGTCTTCGACGGATCCTTCAGCGGTGAGGGAACACCCTTGAAGTAGCGCACCGGCCGTACGCACTGGTACAGATCCAGTTCCTGCCGCAGCGCCACGTTGAGCGAGCGGATGCCGCCGCCGACCGGCGTGGTCATCGGACCCTTGATCGAGACGGAGTACTCCTTCAGCGCGTCGAAGGTCTCCTTCGGCAGCCATTCGTCCGGGCCGTAGATGCGGGTCGATTTCTCGCCGGCATAGACCTCCATCCAATGGATCTTCCTGGCACCGCCATAGGCCTTGTCGACCGCCGCATCGATCACCTTGATCATGACCGGCGTGATGTCCACTCCGATGCCGTCGCCCTCGATGTACGGAATGATCGGGTTGTCCGGTACCGCCTGACCTGGAACGATCTTCTGGCCGCCTTCGGGCACTTTGACGTGAGATGCGCTCATTCCTTCTCCCTCATGTGTTGATCGGCGAAATCGGTAGCAGCTTAGCACTGCCGTCCGAGAGTTTCAGCGTGCGACGGTCGAGCACGTCCGGCGCGCGCGGGCGAAAAGGAAAAAGGCGCGGCGTCACCGCCGCGCCTTTGCAGGCTGCCGATGCCGCCGCGTCGTTCCGTCAGGCGGTGGCGGCGCGCAGGGCCTCGTTGAGGGTCGGGCTCGGCCGCATCACGGCCTTGCACTTGTCGCCGTCGGCCTTGTAGTAGCCGCCGATGTCCGCCGGCTGGCCCTGCACGGCGGCGAGCTCGGTGACGATCTTCTCCTCGTTGTCGCCCAGGGCCTTGGCGAGCGGCGCGAAGTGGGCCTTCAGTTCGGCATCCTCGTCCTGCCCGGCCAGTTCCTGCGCCCAGTAAAGGGCGAGGTAGAAATGGCTGCCGCGGTTGTCGAGTTCACCGGTGCGGCGCGAGGGCGACTTGTCGTTGTCGAGCAGTTTGCCGGTGGCGGCATCCAGCGTCCTGGCCAGCAGCTTGGCCTTGGCGTTGCCGGCCTTGAGGCCCAGGTCCTCGAGCGACACCGCCAGCGCGAGGAACTCGCCGAGCGAATCCCAGCGCAGGTGGTTTTCCTCCACCAGCTGCTGCACGTGCTTCGGCGCCGACCCGCCGGCGCCGGTCTCGTACATGCCGCCGCCGGCCATCAGCGGCACGATCGACAGCATCTTGGCCGACGTGCCGAGCTCCATGATCGGGAACAGATCGGTCAGGTAGTCGCGCAGGATGTTGCCGGTCACCGAGATGGTGTCGAGACCGCGCACGACGCGCTCGAGCGTGAAGCGCATGGCCCGCACCTGGCTCATGATGTAGATGTCGAGGCCGCTGGTGTCGTGATCCTTCAGGTAGGTGTTGACCTTCTTGATCAGCTCGTTTTCGTGCGGGCGATACGGGTCGAGCCAGAACACCGCCGGGGTGTTGGAGTTGCGGGCGCGGTTGACGGCCAGCTTGACCCAGTCGCGGATCGGCGCGTCCTTGACCTGGCACATGCGCCAGATGTCGCCTTCCTCGACGTTCTGCGTCAGCAGCACTTCACCGCTGTCGATGTCGGTGATGTTGGCGACGCCGGCCTCGGCGATCTCGTAGGTCTTGTCGTGGGAACCGTATTCCTCGGCCTTCTGCGCCATCAGGCCGACGTTCGGCACGGTGCCCATGGTGGCCGGATCGAAGTTGCCGTGCCACTTGCAGAAGTTGATCATCTCCTGGTAGATGCGGGCGAAGGTCGATTCCGGCATCACCGCCTTGCAGTCGTACTGCTTGCCGTCGGAGCCCCACATCTTGCCGCCTGAGCGGATCATCGCCGGCATCGAGGCATCGACGATGACGTCGTTGGGCGAATGGAAGTTGGTGATGCCCTTGGCCGAATCGACCATCGCCAGTTCGGGGCGATGTTCCTGGCAGGCGTGCAGGTCGCGGATGACCTCGTCGCGGATCGACTCGGGCACGGTCTTGAGCTTCTCGTACAGATCGACCATGCCGTTGTTCACGTTGACGCCGAGCCTGTCGAACAGCTCGCCGTGCTTTTCGAAGGCGTCCCGGTAGTAGATCTTGACGCAGTGGCCGAACACGATCGGGTGCGAGACCTTCATCATCGTGGCCTTGACGTGCAGCGAGAACAGGATGCCGGCCTTGCGGCAGTCCTCGATCTGCTCCTCGTAGAAGTCGCACAGCGCCTTTTTGCTCATGAACATCGAGTCGATGACCTCGCCGTCCAGCAGCGCGACCTTGTCCTTCAGCACGACCGTCTTGCCGCTGTTGGTGATCAGCTCCATGCGAACGTTGCGGGCCTTGTCGAGCGTCATCGACTTTTCGCCGTGGTAGAAGTCGCCGGCGTGCATGTGGGAGACATGGGTCTTCGACCACTGCTTCCATTCGCCCATCGAATGGGGGTGCTTCCTGGCGTAATTCTTCACCGCGGCCGGCGCGCGGCGGTCGGAGTTGCCCTCGCGCAGCACCGGGTTGACGGCCGAGCCGAGGCACTTGCCGTAGCGGATGCGAAGGGCCTTTTCCTCGTCGCTCTTTGGATCGTCCGGGAAGTCCGGAATGCCGTAGCCCTTGTCCTGCAGCTCCTTGACGCAGGCCTTGAGTTGGGAGACCGAGGCGCTGATGTTCGGCAGCTTGATGATGTTGGTGTTCGGATCCTGGGTCAGCCGGGCCAGCTCGGCCAGTTCGTCGGGTACCTTCTGGTCGTCGCCGAGGTACTCCGAGAACTCGGCCAGCACGCGGGCCGAAACCGAGATGTCGCTCTTCGCGACGCTGATGCCGGCCGGCTGCGTGAAGGTGCGGATGATCGGCAGCAGGGAGCACGTCGCAAGCAGCGGCGCCTCGTCGGTCAAGGTGTAGATGATCGTGGATTCGTTGCTCATTCGATACTCCCTCACTAGTACGACGTCGATTGAATTGAGCCGCAGCCGGCGACCCGCCATGCCCCGTGGCGAGTCATCCGTGCCCGGCCATCGCTCAGGCCCCGCCCGCCGGCGTGCGCGGAGGGGCCGGACGGCGAGCGTCGCCCGGGCAAAGGGGCCGGCGCACACCGCCGCGGAACCGGTCGGGCTCCGACTGGGCCCGATTCTCTTGTTCCACGATATGAAATTGCTTTTCAGGTCTTCTACAAGACAAATCTTCTAAATTATATAACTCTTAGCGGCGAGTTTTGCGGCGCACCACCACTTTTTTTGCGCGCCGGCCGACGGAAATCGCCCGCATCGCCGGATGCTAGTATGAGCGGGGCTTGCCCGGCCACAGCGGCGGCGGGCAGCGTTGGCGGCATGGAGAAGATGCGCATGGACCTGAATCCGCACGAAGCACCGGTATCGCAGTCGATCGCCCAGGCATTGATCGAGGGCTTCAACAAGCACTACCGGATCTTCCGCGAAACGAGCCGCAAGGCCAAGGAGTTCTTCGAGTCCGGCGACTGGCAGGCTCAGCTGGACGCGGTGCGCGACCGGGTCCAGTTCTACGACGATCGGGTCGAGGAGACGGTGGCCCGGCTGCACAACGAATTCGATGCCGACTCGCTCGACGACGCCACCTGGCAGCAGGTCAAGTTGCAGTACATCGGCCTGCTGATCAACCACAAGCAGCCCGAGCTGGCAGAGACCTTCTTCAATTCGGTGTGCTGCAAGATCCTGCACCGGACCTACTTCAGCAACGACTACATCTTCACGCGGCCGGCCATCTCGACCGAGTACATCGATTCGTTCCCGCCGGTCTATTCGAGCTACTACCCGCAGGACGAAGGATTGCGGCGAACCGCGCGGCGCATCATCGAGGACTTCGACTGGGAGCGACCGTTCGAGGATCTGGAGCGCGACGTGGATTGCATCCTGCGCAGCGCCAAGTCCTTCGCCGGCGGCGCGTGGCCGGCGATGGAAGTCAATTGCCAGATCCAGGTGCTGTACTCGGCCTTCTACCGCAACAAGACCGCCTACGTGATCGGCAAGGTGGTCAATGGCTACCAGGAATACCCGTTCGCGCTCGCGGTGCGGCACAACGAACGCGGCATGCTGTACGTGGACACGATCCTGCTCGACGCCTGGCGCATCTCGCTGTTGTTCTCGCTGTCGCGCGCCTACTTTATGGTGGACATGGAAGTGCCGTCGGGCTACGTCGGCTTCCTGCGCACGATCATGCCGAACAAGCCGCGCCAGGAGCTCTACACGATGCTCGGCCTGGGCAAGCAGGGCAAGACCATGTTCTTCCGCGACCTGCTCGCCCACCTGCGCCACTCCAACGATCGCTTCATCATCGCGCCGGGCATCCGCGGCTTGGTGATGCTGGTGTTCACGCTGCCCTCCTACCCCTACGTGTTCAAGATCATCCGCGACGTCTTCGGCCCGACGAAGAACATGGACCGGACCACGATCAAGAAGAAGTACCTGATGGTCAAGCAGGTGGACCGGGTCGGGCGGATGGCGGACACGCTCGAGTATTCGTATGCGGCGCTGCCGCTGTCGCGCTTCCATCCGGACCTGCTGGCCGAGCTGAACGAGCTGGCACCGTCCGCCTTAGAAGTGGACGGCGACTCGGTGATCATCAAGCACCTCTACATCGAGCGCCGCATGACACCGCTCAACATGTTTCTGGAGCAGGCCAGCGACGAACAGGTCGAGCACGCGGTGCGAGAGTACGGCAATGCGATCCGGGAGATGGCCAGCGCCAACATCTTCCCGGGCGACATGCTGTGGAAGAACTTCGGCGTCACCCGCTACGGCCGGGTCGTGTTCTACGACTACGACGAGATCGAGTACATGACCGACTGCAATTTCCGGCGCATCCCGCCGGCGCCCTATCCGGAAATGGAGATGTCCGGCGAACCCTGGTATTCGACCGGACCGATGGATGTTTTTCCGGAGGAATTCGCCACCTTCCTGCTCGGCAACCCGCGCATCCGCAAGGCCTTCGTCAAGCACCATCGCGACCTGCTCGATGCCCGCTTCTGGCAGGACGTGCAGCAGCGCATCCGCGAGGGCGTCGTCGAGGACTTCTTCCCCTACCCGCTCGAACTGCGCTTTCGCAACGTCTTCAAGGACGAGGCCCCAGCACCCGCAGCACGCCAGGCCTGACGGAGAGGGCCTGCCCGCCGGGCATCGGAGCGCGGCAAGCTACACCAGTTGCACGGCGCGGTTGCGCAGCACCGCGTTGTTCAGCGTCACGGACGGATTGGTCGCACTCTGGGTCTGGAACTTCTTGTAGCTCTGGTAATAGAACGACCACTGGTTGGTGGCCGGATCGCGGAAGCCGATCACCGTGGCCAGATAGTCGAGCACCTTGCCCTTGGCGAGCCGCCGCGTCTTCTTGGCGACGTTGGTGTAATCGGCCTTGCCGACGCGCGGATCGGTGGCCGCGTGACGCTTGCCGATCTCGGTGTCGATCGTGCCCTGATCGACCTGCAGGCTGATAGGGTCGATGTAGTTTGCGTGGGACACCTTCGGATTGACCGAGCCCTCGACCGCCACCGTGCAGCCGTTCAGCGTCGCCGTGAAGAAGAAGTCGGCCCGGTTGTCCAGATCGACCGACCACACCCGATCGCCCGACCACGGGCAGTAGAAGCCGGTCAGCTTGTGGGTATGCGTGCCGGTCTTGCGCGTCACGCCCTTGACGATGATGTTGTTGCTGGCGTCGCGCTTCTTCGTCGGCACGTTGTCGACCCTGTTCATCAGGCGCAATTCGTACACCTTCGGCGCCTTGCCGTTCGGGTTCTGTCCATAAGCCCGGAAGGTATCGAACAGGTTCGGCACCTCCACCAGATCGAATTCCCACACCGTGCCGAAATGCGCCTCGGTGACGTCGGTGGGCTTGGTCAGGGCGTTGTTGAACTGCGCCCAGCCGAAGACCTGGTCCTGCAGGTTCGACTGCATCACGATCAGGTTCCGTTCCAAGAACCGCTGCTTGAGCTGCATGAACGACTTGTTGGCACCTTTCATCTGCGTCTTCTCTCCGTCGCCGGCGCGATTCGGCCGTGCCTGCATGCTAGTCCGCGACCGGTGGCCGAGCCAATGCCGGCGTAGGGCCGGCGAGCAGTACCGCACGCAGGGCACGCCCGACTACGGCCAACCGTGCTCGAGGATCCAGGGTTCGCTCGCCGTGCTCTCGAGCACCAGACGGACATAGGGCACGGTACGCTCGGGCAGTGCCCGCCGGGCGAACCAGGCCAGGTGGTCGCACTTGTCCGGTTCGTTCAGCCGCGGCGTCCCCTGCCAGCCGAGCACCCGCACGAAGAAGTCGATGCGGTTGCTGTCCGACAGCCGATGGATGACGCCGATGGTCTCGAGCTGCGCCGGCTCGGGCGCGACCGCCAGTTCTTCGAGCGCTTCGCGGCGGGCCGCCTGGCGGACCGACTCGCCGGCCTCCAGGTGGCCGCCGGGCAGGCTGTAGAGTCCGTCGAAGAAACCGGTGCCGGCGCGCCGCATCAGCAATACCTCTCCCGCGCGCTCGAACAGCAGATGCACGCCGGTCGGAATCCCCTGCCGGGAGGGCGTGGACACTACTGCTTGCCGGTGCTGCCGAAGCCGCCCTCGCCGCGCGACGATGTCTCGAAGCTGTCGACCACGTTGAAGCCCACCTGCAGCACCGGCACGACGACCAGTTGCGCGATGCGCTCCATCGGCTCGAGCGAGAACGCTTCCCGACCCCGGTTCCAGACCGAGACGAAGATCTGGCCCTGGTAGTCCGAGTCGATCAGTCCGACCAGGTTGCCAAGCACGATGCCGTGCTTGTGGCCCAGCCCCGAGCGCGGCAGGACCATCGCCGCCAGCCCCGCATCCGCCAAGTGGATCGCGATGCCGGACGGCACCAGGTGGGTGTGGCCGGGCTCGAGCATCAGCGTCTCGTCGATGCAGGCGCGCAGGTCGAGGCCGGCCGAGCCGGAGGTGGCATAGTGCGGGGGCGACTCGCGCAGGCGCGGGTCGAGGATGCGTACGTCGATTCGATGCATGGCTTCGGCTGTCCGTTCGGGCTCGGGAATCAGTGGGCGGCCAGCCGCGCCGCCAGCTGGCTGACGATCGCCGCCGCGACCTGCGGCTTGGCGGCCCGCGGCAGCGGGTGGCGGCCGGCGGCGTCGTAGATGACGACCTCGTTGTCGTCGCCGCCCAGGCCCACCTGCACCAGGTTGCCGACCACCATCGCCAGTTTCTTGGCCTTGCGCTTGCCTTCGGCGTAGATATCCAAGTCGCGGCTCTCGGCCGCGAAACCGACGCAGAACGGCGGCTCGGGCAGTGCCGCGACCTCGGCCAGGATGTCCGGATTGGGCACCAGTTCGAGCTGCAGGCTGGCCGAGGACTTCTTGATCTTGTGTTCCTGCGCGTCGAGCGGGCGGTAGTCGGCCACTGCGGCGACGCCGATGAAGACGTCGGCGCGCTCGACGCGCGCCATCACCGCCGCGTGCATCTCACGCGCCGAATTGACCGACACCCGGTGGACGCCGTAGGGCGCGGGCAACGCGACCGGCCCGCTGACCAGTTCGACCCGTGCACCGGCATGGACCAGTGCCCGTGCCAGCGCATAGCCCATCTTGCCGGAGCTGGCGTTGGTGATGCCGCGCACCGGGTCGATCGCCTCGAAGGTCGGCCCCGCGGTCATCAGTACCGACCGGCCGGCCAGCGGCTTGGGCTGCACGAAGGCCACCAGGGCTTCGAACAACGCCTCCGCCTCGAGCATCCGGCCCATGCCGACCTCGCCACAGGCCTGGTCGCCGGCCGCCGGCCCGAGCAGGCCGACGCCGTCGCCCTGCAGCACCGCGACGTTCCTGGCGGTGGCCGGGTTTTCCCACATCTGGCGGTTCATCGCCGGTGCGACCAGCAACGGCACCTCGCGCGCCAGGCACAGCGTGGACAACAGGTCGTTGGCCAGCCCGTTGGCCAGCCGCGCGATGAAATCGGCCGTGGCGGGCGCCACGACGATCGCGTCGGCCGCGCGCCCCAGGTCGATGTGGGCCATGTTGTTGTCCATGCGCGGATCCCACAGATCGGTCCACACCGGGTTGCCGGACAAGGCCTGGTAGGTCACCGCGGTGACGAAACGGGCCCCGCCCTCGGTCAGCACGACATGCACGTCGGCCCCAGCCTTGGCGAGCAGTCTCACCAGCTCGGCCGACTTGTAGGCCGCGACGCCGCCGGTGATACCCAATATGAATTTTTTTCCCTGCAGTTCGCCCATCGGCCCTAGAATCTGTCCGCTGATTGGTGAGCCGGATTGTACACGCATGACCATTCGAGACTGGCCCGCTGACGAGCGGCCGCGCGAGAAGCTGCTGAAGCGCGGCGCGCCGGCCCTGTCCGACGCCGAATTGCTGGCCCTGTTCCTGCGCGTCGGCGTGGCCGGCCGCAGCGCGGTGGACCTGGGCCGCGAGCTGATCGAGCGCTTCGGCAGCCTGACCCGGCTATGCAGCGCCAGCGCGACCGAATTCAGCGCGGTGCCGGGCATGGGACCGGCCAAGTACGCGCAGTTGCAGGCGGTACTGGAACTGGCGCGGCGGGCGCTCGGCGAGGAGCTGCGGCGGGATTGCGTCTTCGACCGGCCGGACGCGGTGCGGGACTGGCTCCGGCTGCGCCTCGCGCCGCTGCCGCACGAAGTGTTCATGGTGTTGCTGCTGGACGCCCAGCACCGCCTGATCGAGGCGGTGGAACTCTTTCGCGGCACGCTCAACCAAACCAGCGTCTATCCGCGCGAGGTGGCGAAGCTGGCGCTCGAGCGCTCGGCCGCGGCGGTGCTGCTGGCCCACAACCACCCTTCCGGCGCGCGCGAACCGAGCACGGCCGACATCAGTCTCACTACGGCGCTGAAGGCCGCACTGGCGCTGATCGACGTGGCGCTGCTCGACCACTTCATCGTGGCCGGCAATGCCCCGCCAACCTCGCTGGCCGAGCGCGGTCTGGTCTGAGGCTTGCGACCGCCGAAGCATGCTTGCCATGCGTTGCCGGGCACGCGTATAATCGCCCGTTTTTCGAACTCACCGAACACCCTGGAGCAGAAGATGGCTCGCGTTTGCCAAGTTACCGGAAAGGCGCCGATGGTCGGGAACAACGTTTCCCACGCGCACAACAAGACGAAGCGCCGCTTCCTGCCGAACCTGCAGTATCGCAAGTTCTGGAGCGAAGCAGAGAACCGCTGGGTGCGCCTGCGCGTTTCCAGTGCGGGTCTGCGTACGATCGACAAGAAAGGCATCGACGTGGTGGTCGCCGAGTTGCGCGCCCGCGGCGACAAGCTCTAATTCAACGGATCTGATCGGAGACTGAAATGGCCAAAGGCGCCCGCGAAAAGATCAAGCTCGAGTCCACTGCCGGCACGGGTCACTTCTACACCACGTCGAAGAACAAGCGTACGACCCCGCAGAAGCTCGAGTTCATGAAGTACGACCCCAAGGCACGCAAGCACGTCGCCTACAAGGAAGTGAAGCTCAAGTAATTCAGCAGCCCGCTGCTGCCGCGAGGCCCGCCCAGTGCGGGCCTTTTGTTTGTCCGCCTGGTCGACCATGAAAAAGGCCGCCGGCAATTGCCGGCGGCCTGGAATTCGGTCAGACGTGTCCGTCAGTAACCGCGATCACGCCTTCTGGATGTTCGAGGCCTGTTTGCCCTTCGGGCCCTGCGTCACTTCGAACGAAACCTTCTCGCCTTCCTTGAGCGACTTGAAGCCGCTCATGTTGATGGCCGAGAAGTGCGCGAAGAGATCTTCGCTACCATCGTCCGGGGTGATGAAGCCGTAGCCCTTCGAGTCGTTGAACCACTTAACAGTGCCAGTTGCCATATTGCTTGTTCCTTCAAAAAAACCCTTATCCGACCCGGCCGCTGCCGGGATGTGTCTCTCGGAGTAGAGCGGAACCAGCACTGCCGATCCGAAACCTCGACCGGAGGCGCGTCTGACAGGTCCAGCGCGCCGCACTGCCTCGAAACACGGTTCAGCTTTTACTGTCTCGTCCGAGCGCCGTCAATGGCTTTCGACCGGCGCATTCTTGCCGCGGCGCATCAAATTTCTCCCCCGCTTTCAGGCATTTGCTTGATCATCCCGCTAAAAACCAACGGAATCAGGATTTTGCAATGCAATCGCATTGCAAAATCCTGAGTTCGCAAACGGCTGCAAAAAATGCTACGAATCGCCCCTCCGGGGCGTGTTGCACTCTCAAAGCAAGGGTTTAGAATGATCTTCATGGCGACGCGTAAACAGGACGAATTCCTCCTTGAGGCAGAGCGCACCAAGGTCGCTCCGCCGCCGATGTTCAAGGTCATCCTGCTCAACGACGACTTCACGCCGATGGATTTTGTGATCACCGTCCTGCAGAAGTTTTTCCGCATGGATCGCGAACAAGCGACCCGGATCATGCTCAAAGTGCACAGAGAAGGGATGGGGATCTGCGGCGTCTTCCCCAAGGATGTCGCAGCCACGAAGGTCGAACAGGTCGTAAGCTACGCAAGGCAACATCAACATCCCCTTGCGTGCGTGATGGAGGAAAGCTAGTCATGATCGCTCAGGAACTCGAAGTCAGCCTGCACATGGCCTTCGTCGAGGCGCGACAGAAGCGGCACGAATTCATCACGGTCGAACACCTGCTGCTGGCGCTGCTCGACAACCCCTCCGCGGCCGAGGTGCTGCGTGCCTGCGCCGCCAACATCGACGAGTTGCGCAAGGAATTGACGACCTTCATCAACGAGCACACGCCGAAGGTCGAGGGTGACGAGGAAATCGACACCCAGCCGACGCTCGGCTTCCAGCGTGTCATCCAGCGCGCGATCCTGCACGTGCAGTCGTCGGGCAAGAAAGAGGTCACCGGCGCCAACGTGCTGGTGGCGATCTTCGGCGAGAAGGATTCTCACGCGGTCTATTTCCTGCAGCGCCAGAACGTCTCGCGGCTGGACGTCGTGAACTTCATCTCCCACGGCGTCGCCAAGACGCCGCCGCAGGCCCCCGGCGCAAAGGGCAGCGATCCGGCCGAACCGGCGGATCCCGAGCAGGAAGCCCCGGCCGCCGGCGGCGCGCTCGAAAACTACACCCAGAACCTCAACCAGCAGGCGCTGGTGGGCAAGATCGACCCGCTGATCGGCCGCGACAAGGAAGTCGAGCGCGTCATCCAGACCCTGTGCCGCCGCCGCAAGAACAACCCCTTGCTGGTCGGCGAGGCCGGCGTCGGCAAGACCGCGATCGCCGAGGGGCTGGCGCGCCGCATCGTCGAGGGCCGGGTGCCGGAAATCCTCAACGAAGCCCAGGTCTTCGCGCTCGACATGGGCGCCCTGCTGGCCGGCACCAAGTACCGCGGCGACTTCGAACAGCGCCTGAAGGCGGTGCTGAAGCAGCTGGTCGACCACAACAACGCGATCCTGTTCATCGACGAGATCCACACGCTGATCGGTGCCGGCGCCGCCTCGGGCGGCACGCTGGACGCCTCGAACCTGCTCAAGCCGGCGCTCTCCAGCGGCCAGTTGAAGTGCATCGGCGCCACCACCTACACCGAGTTCCGCCAGATCTTCGAGAAGGACCACGCGCTCTCCAGGCGCTTCCAGAAGATCGACGTGGTCGAGCCGTCGGTGGCCGAGACGGTCGAGATCCTGAAGGGGCTCAAGAGCCGCTTCGAGGAACACCACGGCATCAAGTATTCCCAGGCCGCGCTCAGTTCGGCCGCCGAGCTGTCGGCCAAGTACATCAACGACCGCCACCTGCCCGACAAGGCGATCGACGTCATCGACGAGGCGGGCGCCGCGCAGCGCATCCTGCCGAAGTCGAAGCAGCGCAAGACGATCGGCAAGCCCGAGATCGAGGAAATCGTCGCCAAGATCGCCCGCATCCCGCCGCGCAGCGTATCGTCTGACGACAAGGCCGCCCTCAAGACCCTCGACCGGGATCTCAAGAACGTGGTCTTCGGCCAGGACAACGCGATCGATGCCCTTGCCAAGGCGATCAAGATGTCCCGCTCCGGCCTCGGCAATCCGCAGAAGCCGATCGGCTGCTTCCTTTTCTCCGGTCCAACCGGCGTCGGCAAGACCGAAGTGGCTCGCCAGCTGGCCTACACGCTCGGTATCGACCTCGAACGCTTCGACATGTCCGAGTACATGGAGCGGCATGCCGTCAGCCGCCTGATCGGGGCACCCCCGGGCTACGTCGGCTTCGACCAGGGCGGCCTGCTCACCGAGGCGATCACCAAGAAGCCGCACTGCGTGCTGCTGCTCGACGAGATCGAAAAAGCCCACCCGGACATCTACAACATCCTGCTGCAGGTGATGGACCACGGCAAGCTGACCGACAACAACGGGCGCCAGGCCGACTTCCGCAACGTGATCCTGATCATGACCACCAATGCCGGCGCCGAGTCCATGCAGAAGCAGACCATCGGCTTCTCCTCCAAGCGCGAGAGTGGCGACGAGATGGCGGAGATCAAGCGGATGTTCTCGCCGGAGTTCCGCAACCGTTTGGACGGCATCATCTCCTTCGCCGCCCTGGACAATGTGATCATCCTCCGGGTGGTGGACAAGTTCCTGACCCAGCTCGAGGCCCAGTTGCACGAGAAGAAGGTCGAGGCCACCTTCACCGATGAGCTCAAGACCTACCTGGCCGAACACGGCTTCGATCCGATGATGGGCGCCCGGCCGATGGCCCGCCTGATCCAGGACACGATCCGCTCGGCGCTGGCGGACGAGTTGCTGTTCGGGCGCCTGGCCAGCGGCGGGCATGTCACGATCGACCTGGACGAGGACGGCAAGGTCCAGTTGATCTTCGAGGAAGAAGAGGCC
>JBNLET010000032.1:0-5429 GCA_050305135.1 Rhodocyclaceae bacterium
CTACTTCAGCATGGGCGCGAAGATCCTCAACAACGAGATCAGCTTCGCGCGCGACGGCATCTACGTCGATGTGTCGAACAACGCGCTGTTCCGCGGCAACCGGATCCACAACGTGCGCTACGGCACCCACTACATGAACTCCCACCACAACACCTGGGAGGACAACGAGTCCTATCACAACCGCGGCGGGCTGGCGCTGATGATGACGCGCGACCAGGTGGTGCGGAACAACCGCGCGTGGGGCAATTCCGATCACGGCATCATGCTGCGCACGATCCAGGATTCGCTCATCGAGGGCAACGTGGTGGCCGGCAACGCGCGCGGTTTCTTCATCTACGACGCCGAGTACAACGACATCCGCGACAACCTGGTGGTGGACAACCGGGTCGGCGTTCACCTGTGGGCCGGCTCGAAGAACAACCAGGTGGACGGCAACGACTTCATCGGCAACCAGACCCAGGTCAAATACGTCGCGGCGCGCGATGAATTGTGGGGGATCAAGGAAGGCAATCACTGGAGCAACTATCTTGGCTGGGACCGTAACGGCGACGGCTTCGGCGACGTGCCCTACGAGGCCAACGACCTGGTGGACAGGCTGAGCTGGAGCCATCCGATGATGAAGCTGCTGCTCGCCAGTCCGGCGGTGCAGACCCTGCGGCTGGTGTCCCGGCAGTTCCCGCTGCTGCGCGCACCGAGCGTGGTGGATCGAAGCCCGCGCATGAATGCCGCCCACGGCGACTGGAGAGACTGGTTTGGAAAGCGTTTTGGCCCCGCTCCCTGAATTGCCCGCCGCCCGGTCGGCGGCCGCCGCGGACGGCGTCCGCGCAGCGGCGCCGATCGTCTCGGTGCGGCAGGTGGCGCGTCACTTCGGCGCCGTGCGCGCGGTCGACGGCGTCGACCTGCAGATCGAGCCCGGCGAGCTGTTCGGCCTGATCGGCCACAACGGCGCCGGCAAGAGCACGCTGTTCAAGATGATGCTCGGGCTGCTGACGCCGAGCGCCGGCGAGATCCGCATCGACGGCGTGGCGAGCACCGCCTCGAACTTTCGCGACGTGCGCCGCCGGATCGGTTTCCTGCCCGAGAACGTGGTGCTCTACGACAACCTCTCGGCGCTCGAGACGCTGCATTTCTTCGCCGATCTGAAGGGCGTGCCGAAGGCGCGCTGCGGCGCACTGCTGGAGCGGGTCGGCCTGGCCGGGGTCGGCCGGCGCCGGGTGCGCGACTACTCCAAGGGCATGCGCCAGCGGCTCGGCTTCGCCCAGGCCCTGCTCGGCCGGCCGAGGCTGCTGTTCCTCGACGAACCGACCAGCGGCCTCGATCCCGAGGCGATCCGCGACTTCTACTCGGTGCTGCGCGAGCTGCGCGCCGAGGGTGTGACGATCGTGCTCACCTCCCACATCCTGGCCGAGATCCAGCAGCGCGTGGACCGCCTGGCGATCATGGCGCGCGGCCGCATCCAGGCGCTCGGCACGGTGCAGGCGCTGCGCGAGCAGGCGGACCTGCCGCTGTGGTTCGAGGTGCGCGTCGCGCCGGAGGATTTCGTCCGGGTGCGCGAGGTGCTCGGCCACCTGCCGGTCAGCGCCATCGAGGCGCGCGGCGACCACGTCGCGGTGCAGTGCCGGCACGAGGTCAAGATGGCCGTGATCCAGGCCCTCGGCCAGCTCGGCGAGCGGGTGCTGGACCTGTCGGTGCGCGAGCCCTCGCTCGAAGACGTGTTCTTCGGTTTCTCGGATTGAGGTGGCGCAGATGATCGAGACGCGACAGATCGCCGCCATCGCCGGCAAGGAATTCTGGGATCGCATCCGCAACCGCTGGGTGCTGGCGGTGGCGCTGGTATTCACCGCCTTCGCGCTGGTGATCGCCTACTTCGGCGCAGCCCAGCAGGGCGCGGTCGGCTTCGCCTCGATCGAGGTCACGATCGCCTCGCTGGTCAGCCTGGTGATCTACCTGATCCCGCTGATCGGCCTGGTGCTGGGCTTCGACGCCATCGTCGGCGAACGCGAGCGCGGTTCGCTCGATCTGCTGCTGTCGATGCCGATCACCCGGCTCGAACTGCTGCTCGGCAAATACCTGGGCCTGGCGGCGGCGCTGAGCTTTTCCACCGTCGCCGGCTTCGGCCTGGTCGGCGTGGTGCTGTCGCCGCAGCTCGATCCCGGCGCGCTGTTCCACTACGCCGGCTTCGTGCTCAGCTCGGTGCTGCTCGGGCTGGCCTTCCTCAGCCTGGCGGTGATGGTGTCGGCCTTCGCGAGCGACCGCACGCGGGCCTCGGGGCTGGCGATCGCACTGTGGTTCTTCTTCGTGCTGGTGTTCGACCTGCTGCTGCTCGGGGCGCTGGTCGCCACCGGCGGCCGCTACGGCGGCGAGATCTTCCCGTGGCTGATGCTGGCCAATCCGGCCGACGTGTTCCGCGTGCTGAACGTCTTCAGCCTCGACGAAGTGCGCGAGCTGTACGGCCTGGCGACGGTCTTCCCGCAAGGCATCGCCGCGCCGTGGAAGCTGGGCCTGGTGATGCTGATGTGGATCGCGGCGCCGCTCGGCGTCGCGGCATGGAGATTCGAACGATGAGAACGCGATCGCGGCTGCTGGCCGCCGCGCTGATGGCGGCCCTGCTGGCCGGCTGCTCAGAGCAGCAAGCGCCGTCGGCGGCACCGCTCGAGATCGGCGAAGGCACCACCTGCGCCCTCGACGGCATGCTGCTGGCCCACTTTCCCGGCCCGAAGGCCCAGGTGCGCTACCAGGGCCAGGCCGAGCCGGACTATTTCTGCGACACCGTCGAGATGTTCGCGGTATACCTGGCCGCCGAGCAGGCGCGGGTGGTACGCGCGCTGTACGTGCAGGACATGGGCAAGGCCGACTGGCAGCAGCCCCACGGCCATTGGATCGATGCGCAGAAGGCGATCTACGTGCTGGGCTCCGACGCACACGGTTCGATGGGGCCGACCATCGCCTCGTTCGCGCAGCGCAAGGATGCCGAGCGCTTCAGCGGCGAGCACGGCGGCCGCGTGCTGCGCTTCGACGAGGTGACGCCCGACATGGTGGTGCTCGACGGCGGCGTATTGAACGATCAGAAGATGTAGGAGAAAACGAATGCACGACTTCTACCGACAGATGCCGTACGAGCAGGCGGTCGAGATGGAACGGCTGTCGCGCCTGATCTACGAGCTGAGGGTCAATCGCGATCGCCTGCTGGCGGATTGGCAGGTGCCCGACGCCCAGACGCTGCTGGAACGCATCCGTGCCGGCGAGACGGCCGAACACCCGGCCTACGAGGCCTGGCTGGCGGCGTGCACGCTCGAGGACACCCGCCGGCAGGCGCGCAGGCTGATCGAAGAACTGATCGGGGCGCCGGCGCCGCAATGAGCATCCATCTCGAACTCGCCGACGCGGTGCGCAAACGCTTTGCCGAGCATCTCGCCGGCCCGCCCGAGCTGCGCCAGGACGCGCTGCTGCTGGAACTCGCCAACGGCGTCCGGCTGGAGGTCCGCTATGTCGCCGCCGACGCCTACTCGCTGCGCTGGCAGCACGGCGATGTCTGGCGCGGCATCGACACCGCCCCCTGCCATCCCGGCCTCGGCAGCTATCCGAACCACTTCCATGCCGGCGACGGCAGCGTCCGCGACGATCCCGTCACGCGCTGCGGCGCCGAGCCGCGCGACAACCTGCTGCGGCTGCTGGCGGCGCTGCTCGACGAATCGCCTGCGCTCGCCGCCTGAAGCGCTCAGCCGGGCGCGAGCTCGCGATTGACCAGGCTCGGCGGCAGCTCGCCGGCCAGTGCCGCGCTGAGGTTGCGCGCCGCCAGCTCGGCCATGCCGAGCCGCGTGGCACGGCTGGCGCTGGCGATGTGCGGCGTCAGCACCGCGTTGTCGAGCGCCAGGAAGCCCGCGTCGAGATTCGGTTCGTTCTCGAACACGTCGATGCCGGCCGCCGCGATGCGCCGCTCGCTCAACGCCGCGACCAGCGCCGGGTCGTCCACGACGCCGCCGCGGGCGATGTTGATGAACACCGCGCTCGGCTTCATCAGCGCCAGTTCGCGGGCACCGATCAGATGCTGGGTGGCCGGGCCGTAGGGCACCGAGACGACGACGAAATCGGCGCCCGACAAGAGCTCGTCCATGCCGGCGTAGCCGGCGCCGCAGACCGCCTCGATCTCCGCCGGCAGTCGCTTGCGGTTGTGGTAGATGACGTGCATCTCGAATCCGGCCGCGCGGCGCGCGATGGCCTGGCCGATGCGCCCCATGCCGATGATGCCCAGCGTCGCGTGGTGGATGTCCACGCCGTGCCAGTCCATGAAGCCCCAGGCCTTCCAGTGGCCGTCGCGCAGCCAGCGATCGGAACCGACCACCCGCCGTGCCGCCGCGAACATCAGCGCCCAGGCGTGGTCGGCGGTGGTGTCGTCGAGCACGCCCGGCGTGTTGGTGACCATCACGCCGCGCGCGGTGCAGGCCGGGATGTCCACGTTGTTGGTGCCGACCGCACAGTTCGCCACCACCTTGAGCTGCGGGCAGGCGTCCAGCAGCGCCGGCCCGACCGGATCCGCCACCGCGGTGAGGATGCCCTGGCAGCCGGCCGCCCGCCGGCGCAATTCGTCCGGCGACAGCGGCACGTCGCCCTGGTTGTCGTCGACCTCGTAGCGCTGGCGCAGATCGGCCAGCACCTCGTCGAAGGTGCGCCGCGTGACCAGCACGCGCGCCCGGGCGCCGTCGCTCATCGCTCCTCCTTGTTGCGCAGCTTCTCGAACAGATCGATGAACATCAGCACCACGCCGATCAGGATCACCGCGATCAGGGCCGGATCCTTCAGCTTGAACGCCGGGATCGAGAAGAACGCCAGCGCCAGCGCGGAGGCCAGCAGTCCTGCGATGGTCTTGGCAATCATGGCTGTTCCTCCTCGCCGCAGACCCGTTCGCCCAGCCAGCGGGCACAGGCCATCAGGCGTGCGTCGGTGCCGCGGAAGCCGACCAGCTGCAGCCCCAGCGGCAGGCCGTTGTCGCCGTGCATCAGCGGCAGATTGACTGCCGGCAGGCCGGCCAGCGTCCATAGCGTGCAGAAGCCCGGATCGCCGGTGCTCTCCAGCCCGGCCGGCGCGGTGCCGGCCGCGGCCGGGGTCAGGATCGCATCGAACTCGCTGCCGATCTCGTCCAGTGCCGCCTGCAGCGCCGGAATCCGGTCCACCGCGTCGGCGTAGTCCACCGCCCGCACCTCCCGCCCGCGTTCGATCTGGGCGCGCAGGCTTGCCGACAGGCGCTCGGCGCCGCGTTCGTATTCGTGGCGGTAGTGGCGCGCGATGTCCGCCTCCATGATGCTGCGATGCCAGTCCCAGGCTTCGTCGAACAGGGCCGGCAGCACCACCTCCTCGACCCGGTCGCCGAGCAGCTCGACCAGTTCGGCGAACGCCTCGCGGGTGTCGGATTCGGTGCGATCCCAGTGCGC
>JBNLET010000033.1:0-6842 GCA_050305135.1 Rhodocyclaceae bacterium
GCCGTTTCGAGGAGCACCACGGCATCAAGTACTCCCAGGCAGCCCTGAGCTCTGCGGCCGAACTGGCGGCCAAGTACATCAACGATCGCCACCTGCCGGACAAGGCGATCGACGTGATCGACGAAGCCGGCGCAGCCCAGCGCATCCTGCCCAAGTCGCGCCAGCGCAAGACCATTGGCAAGCCCGAGATCGAGGAGATCGTCGCCAAGATCGCCCGCATCCCGCCGCGCAGCGTCTCGTCCGACGACAAGGCCGCGCTGAAGACGCTCGATCGCGACCTGAAGAACGTCGTGTTCGGTCAGGACAAGGCAATCGACGCGCTGGCCCAGGCGATCAAGATGTCACGCTCCGGCCTCGGCAATCCGCAGAAGCCGATCGGCTGCTTCCTGTTCTCCGGCCCGACCGGCGTCGGCAAGACCGAAGTCGCCCGCCAGCTGGCCTACACGCTGGGCATCGAGCTGGAACGCTTCGACATGTCGGAGTACATGGAGCGCCACGCGGTCAGCCGGCTGATCGGCGCGCCGCCGGGCTACGTCGGCTTCGACCAGGGCGGCCTGCTGACCGAAGCGATCACCAAGAAGCCGCACTGCGTGCTGCTGCTCGACGAGATCGAGAAGGCCCATCCGGACATCTACAACATCCTGCTGCAGGTGATGGACCACGGCAAGCTGACCGACAACAACGGCCGCCATGCGGACTTCCGCAACGTGATCTTGATCATGACCACCAACGCCGGCGCCGAGTCGATGCAGAAGCCGACCATCGGTTTCTCGGCCAAGCGCGAGACCGGCGACGAGATGGAAGAGATCAAGCGGATGTTCTCGCCGGAATTCCGCAACCGCCTCGACGGCATGATCTCGTTCGCACCGCTCGATCACGAGGTCATCCTGCGCGTGGTGGACAAGTTCCTGATGCAGCTCGAAGCCCAGTTGCACGAGAAGAAGGTCGATGCGACCTTTACCGACGCGTTGAAGGCTTGGCTGGCCGAGAACGGCTTCGATCCGATGATGGGCGCGCGCCCGATGTCGCGCCTGATCCAGGACACGATCCGGGCGGCACTGGCCGACGAGTTGCTGTTCGGCCGGCTGGCCGGCGGCGGACGCGTCACGATCGACCTGGACGACGACGACAAGGTCACGCTGATCTTCGAGGAAGAGGAAGAAGCGGCCCAGGTCTGACAGGCCATTGAAACAGCTGCGGGCGGCCGATCGGCCGCCCGTCTTTTTTTGTCGCGGCCGCGCCGGTCGTGCCCTTCCAATCGAGCAAGAGGATTTGCGATGACGTTCCAGACTGCAGACTTGTGCGACCAACACGACGCGGCGGTACGAGTGGTGGCGCCGATGGGCTTCCGCCACTTCGGCGGCCGGCCCGCATTCAGCGGTGCCATCAGCACGCTGAAAGTCTTCGAGGACAATTCCCTCGTCAGAAGCGCGCTGGAGGAGCCCGGTGATGGCAAGGTGCTGGTCGTGGACGGCGGCGGCTCGATGCGCTGCGCGATGGTCGGCGATCAGCTGGCGCTGCTGGCGGCCAGGAACGGCTGGGCCGGCATCCTCGTGTACGGCTGCATCCGGGATTCGGCGGCGATCGGTGAAATGCAGCTGGGCGTGATGGCGCTCGGCACCCACCCGCGCAAGAGCATCAAGAAAGGCATCGGCGAACGTGACGTCCCGGTCGCATTCGGCGGCGTCGAGTTCGAGCCCGGTCAATACCTGTACGCGGACGCCGACGGCATCCTGCTGGCCGCCTCCGCCCTCGGCTGACCGGACCCGGCGCAATGCAACAGGCGCACCCCGGCGAGTGCGCCTTTTTGTTTCACTCGAGGAAAGTGGATTCCGAACTATAAAAACCAGACAGCAACATACTGAAATTACTGAAATATTTTTTTCTTATATCTTATATAAGACACATTGCTGCACAGCACGATAGCCGCTATACTTCACCCAAGTTCAGTGAGCCGTGCCGGAAGATCCGAACAATCAGGCCTCCGACAGGATCGGACGCCACACTCCCTCCCTCAAACCCGGTAGACAAGGAAACGATATGTCCATGACCCGTGAACAACAGATTGCAGCCCTCGACAAGGACTGGGCCGAGAATCCCCGCTGGAAAGGCGTCAAGCGCGGCTACAAGGCCGAGGACGTGGTCCGTCTGCCCGGCAGCCTGCAGCCGGAATACACGCTGGCCAAGCGTGGTGCCGAGAAGCTGTGGGAGCGGGTGAACGGCGGCGCCAAGAAGGGCTACGTCAATGCCTTCGGTGCGATCACCGCCGGCCAGGCGATGCAGCAGGCCAAGGCCGGCCTCGAGGCCGTATATCTGTCCGGCTGGCAGGTCGCCGCCGACGGCAACACCTCCGAAACCATGTACCCAGACCAGTCGCTGTACGCCTACGAATCGGTCCCGACGATGGTTCGCCGCATCAACAACACCTTCAAGCGCGCCGACGAGATCCAGTGGTCGCGCGGCGTCAACCCGGGTGACGACGGCTTCATCGACTACTTCCTGCCGATCGTGGCCGACGCCGAAGCCGGTTTCGGCGGCGTGCTGAACGCCTTCGAACTGATGAAGAACATGATCACCAACGGCGCCGCCGGCGTTCACTTCGAAGACCAGCTGGCTGCCGTCAAGAAGTGCGGCCACATGGGTGGCAAGGTGCTGGTGCCGACCCGCGAAGCCTGCGAGAAGCTGATCGCGGCCCGCTTCGCCGCTGACGTGATGGGCGTGCCGACGCTGATCCTGGCTCGTACCGACGCCGAGGCCGCCAACCTGCTGACCTCCGACTACGACGCCAACGACAAGCCGTTCCTGACCGGTGAGCGCACCCAGGAGGGCTTCTACCGCGTCAAGAACGGCCTCGAGCAGGCCATCTCGCGCGGCGTCGCCTACGCGCCGTACGCCGACCTGGTGTGGTGCGAGACCGGCACGCCGGACCTGGGCTTCGCCCGCGAGTTCGCGCAGGCCGTGCATGCCGCGAGCCCCGGCAAGCTGCTTGCCTACAACTGCTCGCCGTCCTTCAACTGGAAGAAGAACCTGGACGACAAGACCATCGCCGCGTTCCAGGACGAGCTCTCGGCACTGGGCTACAAGTACCAGTTCATCACGCTCGCCGGCATCCACGTCATGTGGTACAACACCTTCCAGTTCGCCAACGCCTACGCTGGCGGCGAGGGCATGAAGCACTACGTCGAAATGGTGCAGGAGCCGGAATTCGCGGCCCGCGAGAAGGGCTACACCTTCGTCTCGCACCAGCAGGAAGTCGGCGCCGGCTACTTCGACGACGTGACCACCGTGATCCAGGGCGGCTCCTCGAGCGTCAAGGCTCTGGCCGGCTCGACCGAGGAAGAGCAGTTCCACTGATCGCCGTCATCTGCGCGCAACCGCCCGCGGTTGCGCGCCAGCGATGCAAGGGCCACCCGCGGGTGGCCCTTTTCGTTGTCTTCAGCGCGGTCCGCCGAACAGGTTCGACAGCCCGTCGTAGTCCGGCAACACCTCGCTCTCGACCAGCGCGGCGGCCTCCCACTCCTTCATCGCCGGGTGGTTCAGCATCGCGTCCCGGTACTCGGCCGCGACCTCCGGCAGCTTGACGTTGTAGGTGTTGAAGCGCCACACGATCGGCGCAAACATCGCGTCGGCAATCGAGAAGCGGCCGAACAGCCAGGGCTCGTCCTGCCCGCCGAAGTGCGCCCGCGCATCGGTCCACAGACCGGCGATGCGCGCGATGTCGCTGGCCACGTCGGTGCCCGGCACCGTTCCCTTCAGGCGCAGCTTGATGTTCATCGGCATCGCGCCACGCAGCGCCGAGAAACCGGAATGCATCTCTGCACTTACGCTCCGCGCCCGCGCCCGAGCCATCGGGTCGTCCGGCCACAGGCCGGTGTGGCGCTCGGCGAGAAACTCGGCGATCGCCAGCGTATCCCACACCTGGAAGCCGTTCACGTGCAGGCAGGGCACCAGTCCGTTGGCCGAGTAGGCACGGTGCCTGTCGTTCGGCCCCTGCCCGCGCACCTCGACCTTGTGTTCCTCGAATGCGATGCCGAAGTGCTTCAGCAGCAGCCACGGGCGCAGCGACCAAGACGAATAGTTCTGATTGCCAAAGTACAGCCGATACATGCCCTATCTCCCATCGGTGTCATTCGTCGGATCCGGCCGCCCGCTCGGATTGCGCGAGCCGACCAGGCCCGAAACAGTCTTTCGATACCATGTCATCTACATGCTTCTGCTATGCTCCCGGCAACTCTCGACCGCTGTCGGCCGGCGCCGTACTCGGCCGCACTCGGCATCTTGCCCTGGGAAATGCCATGCCATTGATCGGACTCGGACTGCACGTACTCGTTGCATTGTTCTTCGCGATCCACGCGGTGCGCAGCGGGCAGAACAGCTACTGGCTGTTCATCCTGTTCTCGTTTCCGCTGCTGGGCAGCGTCGTTTATTTCTTCGCCATCTACATGCCCCAGTCGCGCCTCGAGCACGGCGCGGCAAGAGCCATCAGAGCGGCCACGAAGATTCTCGATCCGCAGCGCGAACTGAGGGAAGCCCAGGCCGCCTTCGATTATGCACCCACCGCCCAGAACCAGATGCGGCTCGCGCAGGCGCTGCTCGAAGGCGACCGGGCCTCCGACGCCGCCGACGCCTTCGAGGCCTGCCTCAACGGCCCGTTCGCCGAGGACCTCGACATTCGCCTCGGTGCCGCGCGCGCCAGCCTGGAGTGCGGCCGCGGCGAGGCTGCGCTGGCCCATGTCGCCCGGCTGCAAGACAAATCGCCCGAGTTCCGCAGCGGTGAAGTGAGCCTATTGCGCGCCCGAATCCTCGCCTCGCTCGGGCGCGACGAAGAGGCCGGACAGGCGTTCGAGTTCGCCTTGCAGCGCTTCGGCAGCTTCGACATCATCGCCGAATACGCGATCTGGGCCATCGAGCGCGCCGACGCCGCCACGGCCGACCGGCTGATGGCCCACATCGGCGAACAGACACGCCACTGGAACCGCGCGACGCGGGACCGCTACGCGCCGCAGATGCGGCGTGTCGAAGCCGCCGTCGCGGCGCGCGCGAAGGCCTGAGTCCGCCGCGCCGGCCCGAGCAGCGGGACCCGACCACGAGCGGCGCGCGGCTCGAGGCGCTCGATTCCTGCCCGGCCGCTCGCCCCACCCGGCGGCCTGCACGGGGCTAAGATGTGCTCGTCGTCCCGAACCCCGCCCTCCAAATGCGCCGCCTGCCGCCCCTGCCTGCCCTGATCGCGTTCGAAGCGGCCGCCCGGCTGGGCAGCTTCCTGCGGGCCGGCGAAGAGCTCAGCATCACGCCCTCGGCCGTCAGCCATCGCATCAAGGCGCTGGAACGCTGGCTCGGCAGCTCGCTGTTCCTGCGCCGCCCGCGCGCAATCGCATTGACGCCCGAAGGTGCCGGCTACCTGGCCGACGTGTCGCGCGCGCTGCAATCGATCGAACAGGCCTCGCAGCGCCTTGCAGCTGATTCCGGCACGCCGCTCAGGGTCTCGGTCGCACCCGCGCTGGGTGCCAAATGGCTGGCGCCCCAACTCCCCTCGTTCCAGGCGGCCCACCCGCAGATCGAATTGCGTCTGTCCACCGCCACCAGCCTGGAGCCGGTCGTGCGCGGAGAAGCCGACCTGGCGATCCGCTACGGCCGCCCGCCCTGGCCCGGCCTGGCCAGCCGCAAGTTGCGCGAGGAGACGCTGGTTACGGTGTGCCGGCCCGGCTTCGCAGTGAACGGGCGGGCACTGGCCACGCCGGACGACCTGCGCCACGCGGCGCTGCTGCGCCACCCGCTGCTCGACTGGGCCGGCTGGTTCGCGGCGGCCGGCATCGACGATCCACCGACGGCACGGGGCGCGCAGTTCGACGACGCGATGATGATGCTCGAAGCGGCCGCGGCGGGCGCCGGCGTGGCACTGATCGCAGCCAGTCTCGCGGCGCCCTATCTGGCCGCCGGCACGCTGCTCGAACCGTTCGGCATCCGCAGCCCCGGCAAGGCCTACTACGCGGTTGCCAGCCGCGAAAACCTGCAGCGGCCCGAAGTGCAGCTACTGGTTCGCTGGCTGCAGGACTGCGCCCGCTGACACGCCCGGCTCGACCCGGTATCCGGTCGCCAGCGCCTCGAAAGCATCCAGCTGGGCGCGCACCCAGTCCTGCTCGCGGCCGAGCACCTCGGCCATCGTTCGCGCGACCTCCGGCGCGGCGCGGCAGGCCAGCGCGGCATCGAGAAACAGCGTTCGATGGCGGCGCGCCAGCACGTCCTCGACGGTGCGCGCGTAGCCGTTCAGCACCGCCTCGCGCACCGCCGCCGGATCGGGTGCGGGCTGGGCACGGGCCAGCGTCAGCGAAGCCCCGACACCGTCGGCCCCGTGCAGCCTCCGATGCAGCGTGGCCGACGACGGCCGCCGCGGCAGATTGCCGTTGCGGGCCGCTGTGTCGACCGCGTCGCTCGCCATACGGCGGTAGGTGGTCCATTTGCCGCCGGTGATCGTCACCAGTCCGCTGTCGGACACTTCCACCCGGTGCTCGCGCGACAGGCTCGAGGTACGGCCGCTGCCATCGCCGCCGACCAGCGGCCGCAGGCCGGCGAAGACGCTGCGCACGTCGGTGCGTGCCGGCGGGCGCGACAGGTAGCGCGCCGCGGTGTCGAGGATGAAGTCGATCTCGGTCTCGAGGGCGCGCGGCTCGAGCGGCAGATCGTCGCGCGGCGTGTCGGTGGTACCGATCACCAGCTTGCCGTACCAGGGGATCACGAACAGCACCCTGCCGTCCTCGGTGTCCGGCACCAACAGCGCGTCGCTGCCCGGCAGGAAATCCGCATCCACCACCAGATGCACGCCCTGGCTCGGGCGGATCAGCGCA
>JBNLET010000034.1:0-24140 GCA_050305135.1 Rhodocyclaceae bacterium
TTTGTTCGTCCGCGTCGCGCCCGCCGCGCGGGCGTGCCGGCTAGGGTTTGCCGGGCACCATGCCCGCGCCGAGCAGGCTCAGCACCTCGGCCTCGCGCGAACGCGGCGGGGCGCTGACCGGCCGGCGGCGCTCGATGATCACGCCGACCCCGTCCACGTCGTCGAACTTGGCCGGCTTGGTGACGCCGACGCGCACCCAGTGGGCGCCGAAGTCCCTGATCAGCATCGCCGCGATCGCTTCGGCGAAGGCTTCCAGCAGGCGGAAACGGTGGCTGGCGAGCATCGCGCGCAGCGCCTGGCGGACCTCGCCGTAGTCGACCGTGTCGCCGATCCGATCGGTGTCGCAGGCCAGCGGGCGCGGCACGCCGATGGCCAGGTCGATGCGCACCGGCTGGGCGTCGTGCAGTTCGTCATGGTGGATTCCGATCACGGTATTGCCGCGGAAGCCGTCGATGAACACTATGTCCAGTGCCGCGTCGGCGGTTCGGCCGATCGGGTCTGACGAGGGCGGTATCGGCATGGCGAGGTTTGACAATTGCGCTCTCCGTTCTGGCTTGCGGATGCGCCGAAATGGCGCGGTGTCCGGCAACAGCATAAGCGAAAAGCGAGCCAGCGTTCCGACCGGCGTGCAGCGGGGTTCGACCTGCGGTCGCTCGGCGTGGATTCGTTGCGCCGCAGCGATCAAGAGGCTGGCTACCTGGAGCGGGGCGGAGGCTATAATCGGTAGCGCAGTTCAAGAATATAACTAGGAACTTGACGACCTGATGTCAGCCAGGGGCGGAGACAAGGCGGCGCGCCAGTGATGGCGGCAGCCGACGGCGCCGGGCAGGTCGGGATGAACCTGGGGGAGACTATGAACGTACCTGCCACGGCACGTGGGGCCAATGGGCACGCCCATCGTATCTACGAGGTGGTCGATCACGGCTCGAGGGGCGAGACCAGCGACGTGGTCGCCAGCTCCTGGATCCGCTGCCTGAAGGACTACCGGCTCGACCCGAGCCGCCCGTCGCGGCCGCAGATCCTGGACGACGACCTGCTGGCCGAGCGCTGTTCCCGCTCGGCCGACATCATCGACTGCGCCAAGCTCGAGATGACCACGCTCTACCAGCAGCTCGGCGACCCGGAACTGGCGGTGGTGCTGGTCGATACCGACGGCGTCATCCTGCACATGGTGGCCTCGCCGGCCTTCAGCCGGGAGGTCAGCCGCATGGGCTTCCGGGTCGGCGCGGTGTGGAGCGAATCCGAAGTCGGCACCAACGGCATGGGTACCTGCCTGGTGGCCGGCGAGCCGGTGGCGGTCCGGCAGCACGAGCATTTCTTCGCCGAATTCACCAACCTGACCTGTTCGGCGGTTCCGATCTTCGATCCGGAAGGCAAGCTGGTGGCCGCGCTCGACGTGACCAGCCGCTCCCAGCTGATGCAGCAGCATTCGCTGGTGCTGCTCGGCATGACTGCCCAGATGATCGAGAATCGCTTGCTCGACCGCCGTCACCGCGACGCCTACCCGGTCCATTTCCACAGCCGGCCGGAATTCGTCTATACGCTGCATGAGGGCGTGCTGGTGGTGGAGCACGGCGGCGGCATCCTGTCGGCCAACCGCAGCGCGCTGTTCCAGCTCGGTTTCCGCAGCGTGGCCGAGATTCGTCAGAAGCGGCTCGACGAGGTCTTCCAGACCACGCTGGAGGACATCGTGCGGCGCAGTGCGAAGAGTTCGTTCCACCCGGTGCCGACCTTCCGCACCCAGTCCGCCAACCGCTTCTTCATGGTGGCGCAGGAGCCGGCCTCGCAGGCCACGCCGGTGGCCGAGCGGCTGAGCGGAAAACCGGGCTTGGCGCGTGGCGGCCGGCAGCCGGCCGAGCGGCCGGCGGGCCAGTTCGGCGATCCGCGCCTGTCCTCGCAGCTGAACCTGGCGGCCAAGGTGGTCGCGCGCCGCATCCCGGTGCTGCTGCACGGTGAAACCGGTGCCGGCAAGGAGATCTTCGCCCGCGCGCTGCATGACGGCAGCCCGTATGGCGGCGGCGCCTTCGTGGCGGTCAATTGCGCCTCGCTGCCGGAGGGGCTGATCGAAAGCGAGCTGTTCGGCTACCGGGCCGGCGCCTTCACCGGCGCCCAGCGCACCGGGCGGCGCGGAAAGATTGCCCAGGCGGACCGAGGCACGCTGTTCCTGGACGAGATCGGCGACATGCCGCTGTCGCTGCAGGCGCGCCTGCTGCGCGTGCTGGACGAGCGGCAGATCACGCCGCTCGGCACCGAGGACTGCATCCCGGTCGATTTCCAGCTGGTCAGCGCGAGCCACCGCAACCTGCCCGAGCGGGTCGCCGAAGGGCTGTTCCGCGAGGATCTCTACTTCCGCCTGTCCGGCCTGGAAGTCGAATTGCCGCCGCTGCGCGAGCGCAGCGACAAGCGCACGCTGATCCAGACCGTGCTGGACGAGGAATCCGGCCGCCCGATGCGGCTGGCGCCCGAGGCCGATGCGCTGCTGATGAGCCATCCGTGGCCGGGCAACCTGCGCCAGCTGCGCCACGTGTTGCGCACCGCCTCGGTCCTGTGCGACGGCGACGTGCTGGCGCTGGACCATCTGCCGCCTTCGCTGCGGGTCGGCCTGCCGGTTCGCGTCGAGTGCGAGGCCAGTGCCGAGCCGACGGTCGACGAAGTGCCGGAAGAGGCGCTGGCGCTCAATCCCATTCAGGCCAACGAGCGCAAGGTGCTGCTGCGGCTGCTGGAAGAACATCGCTGGAACGTTAGCAATGTCGCAAAGACCCTCGACGTCAGCCGCAACACCCTCTACCGCAAGCTCCACAAGCTCCACATCCCGCTCTCCCACAACGCATGACGCCTGGCCCGAGGCCGCCCGCCCGACCGGCGGGACGGCCGGGGACCCGGCGCGGCGAAGCCGCTTCGCCTGGGCCGTCACCGGCTCCGGCCACTACCTGGAGGAATCGCTGGCGCTGGCTGCGCGGCTGCCCGACGTGGACCTTTTCCTGTCGGCGGCGGCGGAAGAGGTGTTGCCGATCTACAGCTACCACCTGGAGGCGCTGAAGGAGCAGTTCCGGGTGTTCCGCGACAAGACCGCCAGCGCGGTGCCGGTCGGCGCGCTGTACGACGACGTCTATCACACCGTCGTCGTGGCGCCGGCGACGAGCAACACGGTGGCCAAGTGCGCCCTCGGCATTTCCGACAGCTTGCCGACCAACATCTTCGCCCAGGCCGGCAAGCTGGCGATTCCCGGCATCGTATTTGCGTGTGACACGGCACCGGTGGTCATCACCAAGGCCCCGAAGGAATGGGTCGAGCTGCGGCCCCGCAACATCGAACTGGAGAACGTCGAGCGCCTGCGCCGGATCGACCACTGCATCGTGGTCGAGACACCCCTGCAGCTCGAGAGCATTCTGGATGCGCGTCTTGCCGAGCTGTCGCTGAAATGGAACACATCGTCTTCCTGACCGGACGGCTCGCGCAGCGCAATCTGCAGAAGGTGCTCGAACAGATCGACCCGCCGCTGTTCAGCTGGGAGGTACGCGAAATCGGCCTGCAGGTGGCCGGCCTGATGACGGCCGACATGATCCGGCGCCGCGTCGAGGCGCCGGTCGCGGCCGACCGCATCATGGTGCCGGGCCGCTGCCGCGGCGACCTCGACGCCTTGGCGGCGCATTTCGGGCTGCCGGTGACGCGCGGACCGGACGAGCTGAAGGACATCCCGCGCCACTTCAACCGGGCCGCCAAGGGCGTCGACCTGTCCCGCTACGAGACCCGCATCTTTGCCGAGATCGTCGAGGCGGCGGAGCTGACGGTGGACGAGATCGTGGCGCGGGCGGCACTGCTGCGCGACTCCGGCGCCGACGTGATCGACCTGGGCTGCCTGCCGGAGACGCCGTTTCCGCATCTCGAGGACAGCGTCGCGGCGCTGAAGTCCGCCGGCCATCGCGTCAGCGTCGATTCGCTGGCGCCGGACGAGTTGCTGCGCGGCGGACGCAGCGGCGCGGACTTCCTGCTCAGCCTGACGCCGGACACGCTGTGGATCGCCGACGAGGTCGCATCCACGCCGGTGCTGATTCCGCGCGAGCCGGCCGACGAGGCCTCGCTGTGGCAATCGGTCGAACGCTTCCTCGCGCACGGCCGGGCCTTCCTGGCCGACAGCATCCTCGACCCGATCCCGTTCGGCCTGCTGGCCTCGCTGTGCCGCTACCAGCGCCTGCGCGAGCGTTTCCCGCAGATCGAGATCATGATGGGCATCGGCAACGTCACCGAGCTGACCGAAGCCGACACCAGCGGCATCAACGCGGTGCTGTTCGGCATTGCCGCCGAGTTGCGGGCCGCGGCGGTGCTGACCACCCAGGTTAGTGCCCACGCGCGGCGCGCCGTCAAGGAGGCCGACCTGGCGCGGCGCGTGATGTTCGCCGCGCGCGAGACGCAATCGCTGCCGAAGGGCTTTTCCGATGCGCTGATGACGGTACACGAGCGCCGCCCGTTCCCGGACGGACCGGACGAGATCGCCGCCAACGCCGCCGCGGTGAAGGATCCCAATTTTCGCGTGCAGGTTTCCGAACTGGGGCTGCACGTGTACAACCGCGAGGGGCTGCGGCTGGCCACCGATCCGTTCGACCTCTACCCGCAGCTCGGCCTCGAGCAGGACGGCGGCCACGCCTTCTACATGGGGGTCGAGCTGGGGCGCGCCGAGATCGCCTGGCAGCTCGGCAAGCGCTACGTGCAGGATCGGCCGCTGCAGTGGGGTTGCGCGGTCGATTTCGCCGCGGAGGACTTGTTGCGCCACCGGGCGCCCGGCAGCACGCTGCGCGGCGGCAGGGCAGGGCGGTCCGGGGATGGAAAGACGAATGCCGAAGATTCTTGAAACCGTCGTCACGACGATCTCGCCGCATGGCCGCGTGCATCTGGCGCCGATGGGCATCCGGCACGAAGCCGGACGGGTGCTGCTGATGCCGTTCAGGCCGTCCGCGACGCTGGACAACGTACTGGCCAGCGGCCGCGCGGTGCTGAACCTGACCGACGACGTGCGCATCTTTGCCGGCTGCGTGACCGGGCGGCGGGATTTCCCGACCGTCGCGCTGCCGGACGGGCAGGGCCATCGGCTGGCGAGCACCCTGTCCCATCTGCCGCTGACGCTGGAACGGGTGCAGGACGACGCATTGCGCCCGGTGCTGCACATGCGGCCGGGCGGGCAGGTGATCCACGCGCCGTTCTGCGGCTTCAACCGGGCCCAGGCGGCGGTCATCGAGGGCGCGGTGCTGGTCAGCCGTCTGGGCATGCTGGACGAGGACAAGCTGGAGCGCGAGCTCGCCTACCTGCAGATCGCGATCGACAAGACCGCCGGCGAGCAGGAGCTGGAGGCCTGGTCCTGGCTGCTGCAGGCGGTGGCGGCGCACCGCGCCCGCGGCGAAGGCGAGGTGGACTCGTGATGCGGATCCTGGTCAGCGTGCGTGACGAGAACGAGGCCGCCGTCGCCGCCGAGGCCGGCGTCGATTTCATCGACCTGAAGGAACCGTCGGCCGGCGCGCTGGGCGGTCTGTCGCCGCACGTCATCCGCCGCATCCTGCGCGCGCTGGGGCGGCGCGGCGGCGGGGCGCAGGTCAGCGCGACGATCGGCGACGTGCCGGTCGAGGCCGCCGCGGCGATCCTCGCCCGGGTGGCGGAGGTGGCGGACTGCGGCGTCGATCTGGTCAAGGTCGGCGTGCCAGGGCAGGGCGGCGCCGCCGCGCTGCAACTGATCGACCGGCTGAGCCGCTGCGGCTGCCCGCTGGTGCCGGTGCTGATCGCCGACCACGGATGGTCGGACGAATTCGTCGCCGAAGTGCTGGCCCGCCCGTTCGCCGCGGTGATGCTCGACACCCAGGCCAAGGGCGCCGGCTCGCTGCTGGCGATGCAGACGTCGGCACGGCTGGCGGCCTTTCTCGACTCGGCCCGCGCCCAACGGCTGCCGGCCGGCCTGGCCGGCGCGCTGCGCTTGCCGGAGCTGCCTCGGCTGCGCGCGCTGGCGCCGGATTTCGCCGGCTTCCGCTCGGCGGTCTGCGCCGGCGCCCGTACCGCGGCGCTCGATGCCGAACTGCTGCAGGCCTTGCTCGCGGCTGCGCGCGGCACCGCCGCCGCACCGGCCTGAGGGCCGGCGCCGCGTCCTCAGGGCAGCGCGCAGGGCGAGCTGGCGTCGAGCAGCATCGCCCGCATGCGTTCCACCTCGGTGCGCTCGAGCATGCTGACGATGTTGCCGAGCGCGCCCGCCATCTGCGGAAAGGCCCGGTCGACGATGCCCTCGTCGGCGAAGGCCTGCCAGTCGGACAGCGGCGGCAGCGGACAGGACTTCACCAGCACCACCCGCTCGGCGTTCAGCCGCTGCGCCAGCCACAGCGCCAGGCTGTCCGAGGTCACGCCCCAGTTCGTCAGCTCGTCGGATTGCTTGCGCAGCAAGGCGAGCGGCATCCACAGCGCGACCCGGCCGCGGTGCATGGTCGCGATCATGTCTTCCTCGCTGGCGCACATCTCCAGTTCGGACTGCAGTCCGTTCAGCATGAAGGCGAACTGGCCCATGCCGAGCACCGCCATGTTGTGACCGGCCAGGTCGTCGAAATGCCAGTGGGCCTGGGCGCGCCGCGATGCCTCGGCGAAGTTGCCGCCGCCGGGCACGATGATGACGCGCCCGCCGCCCAGGTCGCTGAGGACCTCGAGCCAATCCACCAGCAGCGGATCCTCGCACAGGCTGCCGCCGAGCTTGACTACCCACATGACGCGCCCCGTTGCGCGTACAGGCCGGCCACCGCGGCGGCCGGCGCGCAGATGTCGGTCCATGCCGCCAGCGCGTCCGGTGCGCCGGCCAGCTGGTGAAACGCGATGCACGGCCGGGCGAGCCGCCGCGCCAGCCGCGCCGCGACGAAACCGCCGCAACCGGCCGCCAGCAGCGGCGCCTGCGCGTCGAGCCGCGCTTCGGCCAGCACCCGTTCGAGATTGGCCAGGATGCGATCCTCCAGCCGCGCCCGCCAGCGCAGCGCCAGCTCGCGCCAGGCGGCGTCGTCGGCATCGCGCGCGTCGTGGCCGATCATGCGGGCGAGCCGGCGGCGGCTGCCGGCCAGGTCCTTCGGCCCGCCGTCGGCGGCCGGGTGCTGGTCGTGGGCCGGATCCAGTTCGCCGCACAGGCGGTAGATGTCGGCCGAGCTGGCGAAGAATTCGTTCATCACGTTCAGCTCGCGCCCCTGCCAGCCGATGCGCTCCGCCAGCGCGCACAGCGGCGTGCGCGCGATGCCGAGGTACACCAGTTCGCCGCAGGCCAGCCGCTCGGCGTCGCTGCGGCCGCGCGGGCAGGGCTCGTGGGCGTGCAGCGGCACGATGTCGGTGGTGGTGCTGCCGACGTCCAGCAGCAGCGCCTCGCCGAGCTGCTTGGCCGCGTAGTGGGCGGTCGCCAGCCAGTTCGCCGAAGCCACCCGGCGCCACTGCCGGCGCGCCGGTTCCGGCGCCAGCCAGTCCGTGCCGCCGGCATAGAAGCGTGCGCCGCTGCCGAGCCGGCGGTACAGATGCCCGACCAGCGCCGCGACGCCGGCCTCGCGATCCTCGAACAGGTCGGTCATCTCGGCGCTCATCGTGACGGCGTGGGCGTGGCCGCCCAATCCGTGCCAGCGCGTGCCGGCCGCTTCCAGCGCCTCGTCCAGGTGCTGCAGTCCCTGCCACAGCGGTGCCGGCCACTGCGCCGCGTCGGTCAGGCGGCCGTCCTCCAGCCGGCTCGCCTTGACGTGCGCGCCTCCGATGTCCCAGCCGATGACCACGCCGCTAGCCGACTGCAAGACCGGGCTCCGTGACGAAGGCTTCTTGCTGTGGCCCTGCGCCGCCGGCCAGCATCTCGCCGGCCAGGTTGCGGCCCAGGCGTTTCGACAGGCCGACGTAGGCACAGGTCAGGCGCGGATTGACCTCGATGACGACCGGCGGGCGGTCCTGCCGGCATACCAGGTCGATGCCGAAATAGCCGGACAAGCCCGGCATCGCGCTGCACACCGCGCCGGCCAGTTCATCGAGCGCCGCGTCCGCGGCGTTCGTCTCGTGGCCGACGCCGCGGTAGCGGACCACGCCGTCGGCGTCGATCTCGAGCTGCTGGCGATTGAGGCCGAGGACCTCGATGCGCCCGCCGGCGGCCAGCACCGAGAGGCTCATGGCCTGACCCTCGACCCAGGCTTCCATCGTCGCGCTGCGGCCGCAGCCCAGCCGCCACGCCAGGTCGCGCCAGGCGTCCTGCTGCTCGGCATGCAGTCGGACGTCGACTGCGCCGACGCCGTCGTCCGGTTTGACGACCCAGGCGGTATGCGGTGACTGGGTGAAATCCATGCTGCCCGGCACGCGCACGCCGCAGGCGGCGAGACGGCGGCGGGTGGCAGTCTTCGACGAGGCCAGCCGGATCGCCGCGGCGTCGCAGCCGAGCCAGCGCGCGGGACCGACCGCGTCGCACAGCGCGGCCAGCATGCCGTCGCTCTCCGGCGCGACGACCCAGATCCGCTCGAAGTCCGCCGCGATCCGCTGCAGGAAGTCCTGCGGCGATTCGTCGGCGGGCGGCCGCAGCGCGTGCACCGTGCCCGCCCAGGCCGGCAGCGGGGCCGGCGCGCTCACGGCGCAGCTGACCCGCCAGTCGGACAGCTCGCACAGGTCGGCGAGCATCGCGTCGCGCATCGCCCGCCCCTGGGCCAGCAGATCGGCGAAGTCCTCGCTGCAGTTTTCCGTCGCAGCTCCGGCACTGATAGATTCGTAAACCAGAATTCTCCTGCTATTGCTCATGCGATTGATACCAGTCCTCGATCTCATTGCCGGCCGGGTGGTGCGGGCCGTGCGCGGCCAGCGCGCACTCTACCGGCCGATCCGTTCTTCCTTGTGCCGCGGCAGCGAGCCGCTCGACGTGGCTGCCGCGATGCTTCGGTATTGCGCTTCCGACCTCCTCTACCTGGCCGACTTGGATGCCCTTGCCGGCCGTCCGGCGCAGTGCGCCGCGATTGCGGATCTGCTCTGCGGCTCGCCGGATCTGACGATCTGGCTCGACGCCGGCTTCCGCCGCCTGTCCGACTGGCACGCGATCCGCGATCGGCTCGGTGCCGCTTCGCGACGGGTGACGCCGGTCTTCGCCAGCGAATCGCTGGCGAGCCCCGGCGCGGCGTGGCAAGCGCTGGCACCGGAGCACGGCGCGATCCTCTCGCTCGACCGTCGCCGCGACCCCTTGCCCGATCTCGGCCGCTGCTGGCTCACGCCCGGGCTGTGGCCGTCGCGGGTGATCGTCATGACGCTCGACCGCGTCGGTTCCGATCAGGGGCCCGACCTGGCGACGCTGGCCGAACTGCAGCGCCAGCGGCCCGAACTCCACTTCGTCGGCGCCGGCGGCATCCGCTCCGACGCCGATCTGGCGGCCGCGCGCGAGGGGCCGGCCGAAGCCTGGCTGGTCGCATCGGCAATCCACGATCGAAACATCAGCCCAACGTCCGCGGCCTGAACCGTCCAGCCGTCCCGCGGGCGTCTCACGAACCATGCCAAGTGAGGCGCCGCCGGCCCCGGGGCGGCGCGAGGGCCGCTGTCCGCCGGGCCCCGCGTGACCACGGCCGGTCCCGCCGCGGCCGCGCGCATCGAATGGAAGGGGAGTGATCTGTCTGCGTCGAGGAGCAAAGTGTCACGTCGCAGTGTGTAACCGGACGCGGGCCGGCCGGGCGCCGCCCCGACGCCATCGGCCGCTTCTCCGGCAACTGTGGTGGTCCGGGCCGGCGGCCCGTTTTCAGAGCAATCAAGGGCGACCTGGCCCGCCGCCGCGGCTGGCCACGGCATGCATCCGGCGCCGAATCGCGCAGTGGCACATGACTTGCAGGGTCTTCCGGCGGAAGGATTCGCAAGCATCCTGTCCGAGGTTTCGTCGTTGCATTGGAAGATTTCCGCGAGGGAATCGGAGAGTCACGGCGAGAGCACAGGTTCCGGGCTTTCGACAGGCGTCGGCATCCTGGGGGGTAAGAAAAAAGGAGACATGAATGATCGCAGGGCTTAAGCACAAAGTGGCGGCAGCAGTTGCCTGCATGACCGCAGCGGGTGTCGCGTTCGCGGATGCAGATCTCGATCGGGCGATGAAGGACTCGGGCAACTGGGCTTCTCAGGCCGGTAACGAGTACAACCAACGTTACAGCGCACTGGATCAGATCAATGCCGGGAACGTGAACAAGCTTCAGGTGGCATGGACCTTCTCGACCGGCGTGCTGCGCGGCCACGAAGGCTCGCCGCTGGTGATCGGCGACATGATGTACATCCACTCGCCGTTCCCGAACAACGTCTACGCCGTCGATCTGAACACGCAGCAGATCGTCTGGAAGCACACGCCGAAACAGGATTCGGCCGTGATCGCGCAGATGTGCTGCGACACCGTCAACCGGGGCCTGGCCTACGGCGACGGCAAGATCTTCCTGCAGCGGGCCGACTCGGTCCTCGAGGCGCTGGATGCCAAGACCGGCAAGGTCGTCTGGCAGGCCACCAACGGCGATCCGAAGCTGGGCGCGGTGAACACCAACGCACCGCACGTGTTCGGCGACAAGGTCATCACCGGCATCTCCGGTGGCGAGTGGGGCGTGCGCGGTTACATCTCCGCCTACAACGTCAAGGACGGCAAGATGGCGTGGCGCGGCTACTCGGTCGGTCCGGACAACGAGATGCTGATCGACCCGGCCACGACGATGACCTGGATGGACGGCAAGATGCAGCCGGTCGGCAAGGACTCTTCGCTGAAGACCTGGAAGGGCGACCAGTGGAAGATCGGCGGCGGCACGACCTGGGGCTGGTATTCGTACGACCGCGCCGAAAACCTGCTCTACTACGGCACCGGCAACCCGAGTACCTGGAACCCGACCCAGCGCCCGGGCGACAACAAGTGGTCGATGAGCATCTGGGCGCGTGACCTCGACACCGGCAAGGTGAAGTGGGTGTACCAGATGACGCCGCACGACGAGTGGGACTTCGACGGCATCAACGAGATGATCCTCGCCGACATCGACGTCAAGGGCAAGAAGCACAAGGCCCTGGTGCACTTCGACCGCAACGGCTTCGGCTACACGCTGGACCGCATCAGCGGCGAACTGCTGGTGGCCGAGAAGTACGATCCGGCGGTGAACTGGGCGACCCACGTCGACATGAAGACCGGCCGTCCGGAGGTCGTGGCCCAGTACAGTACCGAGCACAACGGCCCGGACGTGAACTCCAAGGGCATCTGCCCGGCCGCGCTCGGTTCCAAGGACCAGCAGCCCGCCGCCTTCCATCCGAAGACCGGCCTGTTCTATGTGCCGACCAACCACGTCTGCATGGACTACGAGCCGTTCGAGGTGGAATACACCGCTGGTCAGCCGTACGTCGGCGCGACGCTGGCGATGTACCCGGCGCCGAACAGCCATGGCGGCATGGGCAACTTCATCGCCTGGGATGCCGGCCAGGGCAAGATCGTCTGGTCCAAGCCCGAGCAGTTCTCGGTCTGGAGCGGTGCGCTGACCACCGCCGGTGACGTGATCTTCTATGGCACGCTGGAAGGCTACCTGAAGGCGGTGAACCTGAAGGACGGCAAGGAGCTGTGGAAGTTCAAGACGCCGTCGGGCATCATCGGCAACGTCTTTACCTACATGCACAAGGGCAAGCAGTACGTCGGCGTGTATTCGGGCATCGGCGGCTGGGCCGGCATCGGCATGGCCGCGGGTCTCGAGGAGGACAGCGACGGCCTCGGCGCAGTGGGCGGCTACCGCGACCTGCAGAAGTTCACCAACCTCGGTGGTTCCCTGACGGTCTTCGCGATCCCCTGATCCGCAGACGACCGTATCGCACCATGCATTCCCCCGGCTTCGGCCGGGGGTTTGCCGGGATCACTGAACTTGGGCCCGCGTTGCGGGTCAGCAACATGCGCGGCACAGATCGCGCACCATTCAAAGAAACAGATCGGAGACATTCTTCATGAAGCGTGCTTTCGTCCTTTCGCTCGCCGCCTTCGTCTCGGCCGCGGCTCTGCCGGCGACAGCCATGAGCGGTGCCGATGCGCCCCTCTACACCGTGGTCGATGGCAACAAGGTCGACGAGCATACCTACCAAGGTTTCAAGACCTGGCGGGCTGCCGCCTGTGACCGCTGCCATGGTCCGAACCAGGAGGGGATGGTCGGCCCATCGCTGATCGAAAGCCTGAAAGTGCTCACGAAGGAGCAATTCGACACCACGCTGAAGGAAGGGCGCCTCGCCAAGGGCATGCCCGCCTGGAAGACCAACAAGAAGGTGATGGACAACCTCGACGCCTTGTACGCCTATCTGAAGGGCCGTTCGGACGGCGCGATCGAGACGGCCAAGGTCAAGAAGATCAAGTAGGTGCATAGATGCGCCTATCCATGACTACACGCATCGCCGGCCTGCTGCTGGCGGGCGGCCTGATCTGCGCGCCCGCGTTCGGCGGCGACAACGACGCGATGCCGAACAAGAACCTGCGGGTGTGCAAGGACCCGAACAACATGCCGTTCGCCAACATGAAGGGCGAGGGCTTCGAGGATCGGATCGCCGAGCTGTTCGCACGCAAGATGGGTGTCGAGGTCGAGTACTTCACGTTCCCGCAGCGCCTCGGCTTCATCCGCAATACGCTGCGTTTCAAGATTCCCGGGCAGGATTATCCCTGCGACATCGTCATGGGCGTGCCGGCCGGCTGGGGCCAGGTGGCGTCCACCAAGCCCTACTACCGCTCGACCTACGTGATGGTCTTCGCACCCGGCCGCAGCGGCCTCGACGGCGTCGAGAGCGAGGCGGATTTCCTCGCGCTGCCGCCGCAAAAGCTGGCGCAGCTCAAGATCGGCATCTTCGACCGCTCGCCGGGCTCGGCCTGGGTGGCCCACCACGGACTGGTCGATTCCGGCGTGCCCTACAAGTCGATGAACCCGAATCCGGACGAATACCCGGGACAGATCGTCGAGCGCGACCTGGCCCAGGGCAAGATCGACGTGGCCGTCGTGTGGGGGCCGGTCGGCGCCTATTTCGCGAAGCGGGTGAGCGATCCCGAACTGCGCGTCGTGCAGCTCGACTCCGAATCCGGGGTGCAGTTCGACTACGCGATGGCGATGGGCGTACGGCGCGGCGAAGCGGCCTGGAAGGCCAAGGTCGAAAGCCTGATCGACGAGAACCGGGACGAGATCACCGCGATCCTGAACGAATACGGCGTGCCCTTGCTTGCGCTCGAGAGCTCCGGCGGCAAAGCCAAGGAGCACTGACTTGAGGCCGCTTGCACGAATGATGGCCGCCGCGGCGCTGGGTTGGGCGCTGGCCGCCGGCCCGGCGCTGGCCGGCGACGAGATCTCGGCGGCCGAGCGGGCGGTATTCCTCGACGAGCACCTGCAGGGCATCGACGGCAGTTCGGAGCTGCGCTACGACTTTCGCCACAGCGAGGATGCCAAGGCGGATTTCGAGGATTCGGTGACGCTCAGCGTGCGCAGCGACGCGGCCCTCGGTCGCGTCGTCAATGCCGAGTTCCTGCACGGCGAGCAGGCGCTGTCGCTGCCCGAGGTGCAGCATGCCGAGTCCAACCCGGTGGTGCTGTACTTTCTCGAGCGCGACGTGCGCGAGATGCGCCGGCTGCTCGGCGGCATGGAGAACTACTTCCGCAAGCGGATCCGCCTCGCGCTGGCCAACGATGCGCGCATCGAGCCGGTGGCGTTCAGCTATCGTGGCCGCAGCTGCAAGGGCTCGCGGATCGAGGTGACGCCCTACGTCGGCGATCCGAACGGCGAGCGCTTTCGCGGCCTGCAAGGCAAACGTTACCTGTTCACGCTGTCCGGCGACGTGCCGGGCGGCGTCTACGAACTGCGCACCGTGGTGGCGCCGGCCGAAGGGCGCAAGGGCCCGAGCATCGAGGACGTGCTGACGCTGGCCGACGGCGGCGCCTGAATCCGAACCCTGACTGGAATCGATCCGATGATTCGTACATTGACCCTCGCATCCCTGCTGACCCTTGCCGTCGCGCCGGCGTTTGCCGGCAGCGAAGATTTTCCGACGCGGGAAAGGGTGGAATACGTGCTGGCCTGCATGCGCAAAGACAATGGCAATGCGCTGCAGCAGGAACTCCTCTACAAGTGCTCGTGCGTGATCGACCAGATCATGGCGCGCATGAGCTACGAGCAATTCACGAAGGACTCCACCACCTCCAACGCGATTTCGATCGGCGGCGAGCGGGGCGAGGTGATGCGGGCCTACGTGGACGGCCGCAAGCTCAAGAAGGAGTTGCAACTGGTCGAGAAAGAGGCGCGCAAGGCGTGCTTCCTGCAGTAGCCGTCCTGCTGGCCGGACTTGCACTGGCCGCGACGGCGGCAGGGGGCGCTTCGGCGCCCCTCGACGTTCGCGAGGTGGCCGACGGCGTGTTCGTCCACCAGGGCCGGATCGCCGACCTGTCGGCCGACAACGGCGGCGACATCGCGAACATCGGCTTCATCGTCGGCGACCGCTGCGTCGCGGTCGTCGACACCGGCAGCACGCTCGCCATCGGCCGGGCGCTGTTGGCCGCGGTACGGGCGCGGACGCAACTGCCCGTGTGCTACGTGGTCAACACGCACATGCATCTGGACCACGTGTTCGGCAATGCGGCGTTCGAGGGCGAGGGGACGACTTTCGTCGCCGCCGCGCGCATGCCGGCGGCGCTGTCGGCGCGGGCGGAAGATTATCTGCACACCTTGCAGCGGGAAGTCGGCGAAGCGGCTGCCGGCAGTCGCGCGGTCTATCCGCAGCAACTGGTCGAAGACGTGGCGACGCTGGACCTGGGCAATCGCCGGCTGACGCTGAAAGCCTGGCCGACCGCCCATACCGACAACGACCTGACCGTGTACGACGAGAAGAGCGCGACCCTGTGGACCGGCGACCTGTTGTTCGAACGCTTCCTGCCGATCGTCGACGGCAGCGTGCGGGGCTGGCTCGAAGTCATGCCGCGGCTGGCCGGGCTGCCGGCCAAGCGGTGGGTGCCCGGACACGGCGCCGCGGTGCTGCAGGGCGGCGAGGCGCTGGCGCGCGAGGAATCCTATCTCGAATACCTGGCCGGCACGGTCAGGGCGGCCTTGCGGCGCGGCCGGACCCTGCGCCAGGTGATCGACGCGGACGACGGCGCCGCACTCTCCGGCTGGGCGCTGGTCGAACGCTTTCATGCGCGAAACCTGAGCGCCGCGTATACCGAGCTGGAGTGGGAAGACTGAGGAGGTCCGGCCCGCCCCGGCCGGGGGCGCAGGACCCGAGGAGGTGCACATGAAACGCAGGGAATTCATCGCGGCAGGCCTGGGGCTCGCGCTGGGGGCGAGGGCGCTGCTGGCGGCCGCCGGCAAGGGTCCCGGTACGGCGGATTCACTCGACGTCGAGGTCTGGCGCGGCCTGCGCGAAGGGCTGTTCGGCCAGCGCCAGATCGAGATCGATGCGGAAGACGTGATCAGCCTCGAAACGCCGTATCGCGCGGCCGATGCGGCCGCGGTTCCGGTGGCCGTGCGCGGCCACCTGGATCCGTCCGCCGGGCGCTACATCAAGCGCCTGTGGCTGGTGATCGACCAGAATCCGACGCCGGTGGTCGGCGTGTTCGATTTCTTCCCGGAAAGCGGCGGCGCCGACGTGGAGACCCGCGTGCGGGTCAACGACTACACCTTCGTGCGTGCGATCGCCGAGACCAGCGACGACAAGCTCTACATGACGGCCAATTTCGTCAAGGCCTCGGGCGGCTGTTCGGCGTCGGCGTCGAAGGACGCGGCAGCCGCGGCCCAGTCCCTCGGCCGCATGAAGCTGCGCATCGATCCCCCGGCCAAGCCCGGTGGCGCGGCGCGGGCCCAGCTGCTGATCCGGCATCCGAACCAGACCGGCCTGGCGATGGACCAGCTGACGCGGCTGTATCCGCCGGCCCATTTCGTCCGGCACGTGGAGGTGAGCTACCGCGACAAGCCGGTGATGGCCGCCGAGGTTACCTTCGCGATCTCCGAGAATCCCAGCTTCCGCTTCAATTTCCGCCACGACGGGCCCGGCGTGCTGGTGGTCAAGGCGGAGGACAGCGAGAGCGGGCAGTTCGAGACCCGTGCCCGGGTCGACGCCGCCGGCAATTCCTGACGGCGTCGTCGCGCGAGGAATCGACGGGGCGCCGGGCGGGCGCCCCGTCTTGCATCGACCGCGCTACTTGCCCTCGACCAGCTTCTTCAGATTCTGCAGGCCGGCCTGGTAGATGCCGGTCACGGCCTTGATCGCCGCTTCGTCGTTGCGCTCGGGCGCCGGATTATTGTTCGGATCGCCGCGGTAGAAAGCACCCTTCCATTTCACTTCGCTGCCGCTGCCTTTGTCGGCGACGCTGAGCGTCGAGCTGTAGTTGCTGACCGGCACCGGGCCCGGGTCTTTCATCTTGTAGGCGTAGTGCATGCCTTCGGCGTCGTACTTCTTCAGGACCTCGACGATCGTGCCGCCGCCCTTCAGGTGCAGCGTGCGCACCGAGCCCGGCGTGTTGCCATCGGTGGTCTCGGACGACTCGACCGCCGGGTGCCAGGTCTGCAGCGCCGAGAAGTCCTTGATGCGGTCCCATACGGCCTTTGCCGGCGCGTCGATCGAGATGCTCTCGGTCACCTTCTGCCGCGTCGGGCCGTGGGCCTGGGCATCGGTGCCCGCGGTCATCAATGCCAGCGAGGCGGCCAGCGTCAGGGGGGCGGCGAGCAGAGTACTGCGCATCGAATGAATCTCCATGTCGGAAAAAACATCCCTGGCCGGCCGGGGGAGCGTGCCGGGCCAGGGGCAGAAATGCGGCAGTGGAAGAGACGGTTCCAGATGCCGCGAGGAGGAAACGGCGGCCGGGCGGCGAGGCACGGCCGGTTCAACGTCCGCCCCCGTCCGCCGGCGCGGTGAGGGCGAGGAAATTGCCGAAGCCGCGCGGATTGCTGCCCAGCGCCACGCTGCCGAGCGGCTTGCCGTCGCGGTCGTCGAGTACCTGCAGGCGATCCTCCATCCAGCTCACCACCCACACCCGGTTGCCGTACCAGGCGATACCCTCCGGGTATTCCGCGGTGGGCCAGGTGGCCTCGACCTCGAGCCGGCCCAGATCGACCACCGACAGCGAGTCGGCATGCTGGTTGGTGACGAAGGCGCGTTCGCCGCGGCCGTCGAAGGCGATGCCGTAGGGCGCTTCGCCGACCTCGATGCGGGCCGCTTCGCGCCCGCTGGCGAGTTCGATCACGCTCAGGTCGTTGCTGATCACGTTGGCCGCCAGCAGGCGCCGGCCGTCGGGCGTCAGCGCGATCGCGAACGGGTGCTCGCCGACCTCGATGCGTGCCAGCTCCTCGAGCCGCCGCGCGTCGACGACGCTGACGTCGTTGTCGTCGCGGTTCGCCACATAGACGCGGCTGCCGTCGGCGCTGACCGCGATGCCGGCCGGCGCCCGGCCGATCGCCACCGAACCGCGCGGCGACAGATCGCGCGCGTCGAACACCAGCAGCCGGTTGGCGTACCAGTCGGCCACGTACAGGCGCTGCCCGTCCGCAGCGGCGGCGATGCCGACCGCCGCACTCTGCAACGGGACGACGCCGACCACCCGCCCGCTGGCGAGGTCGATCGCGCTCAGCGACGGTCCGTCCGGGCTGCTGACGAAGGCGCGGCCGGCGACGTCGGAGACGGCCACGCCGGCCGGCGAACGTCCGACCGGGATGCGGGCCAGCTCGCGCAGGCTCTGGCCGTCCACGACGCTGACGTCGTGCGAGCCCTGGTTCGTGACGTAGGCCCACGGCGCGGCGGCGGCCGGCGCCGCGGCGAGCGCCAGCGCGGCGAGGAACAGCGTGCGGATCGAGCCGGTTCGGATCATCGGACTGTCGTCACGGAGGTCACCGCCAGCACGAAACAGAATTCGTGCCAGTTGCCCAGGCCGCGCCCTGGCCGCGATTGCGCCGATGCCGGGCTCGGCCGGTGACACAGTGTGCCAGTCAGGCTGAGCGCCATTTGACACACTGGCGCTGTCGCGGCGCCGCCCCCGCAAGGCCGGATGGGCCTTGCGGGCATGGCATATGTCTTGCACCGGGCGCCTCATGACCGCTACCCAGCAAGAAGCCGCGCCCCTGGGCGCCCGAAGCGGGTCCCACGGCTGGACCTGCCCCTTCTGCCCGCTACTGTGCGACGACCTGCAGCCCGACCCGGCCGCCCCGGCCGTGCCGGCCTCGGACTGTCCGCTTGCCAGCCGGCAGCTGTCGGCCCACTGCGGCGCGGCGCTGCCCTCGCCGCGGGTCGATGGCCGCGACGTGTCGCTCGACGAGGCCATCGAAGCGGCGGCCGGCATTCTCGCCGCCAGCCGCCAGCCGCTGATGGCAGGCCTCGGCGCCGACGTGGCCGGCGCCCGCGCGCTGTTCCGGCTCGCCGCCGCCACCGGTGCGATCTGCGACGCGGCCGGCGGCGAGGCGCTGAGCCAGGCCTTGCGCGCGCAGCAGGACCGCGGCGGCTTCACGCTGACGCTGGGCGAGATCCGCGAGCGGGCCGACCTGGTGCTGTTTGTCGGCAGCTGGCCGCTCGAGCGGGCGCCCCGGCTGCTCGCCCGCATGACCCGCGGCCGCAGCGATCCGCCGGCGCTGGTGGTGCTGGGCGCCGATGCCGAGTTGGACGGGGTCGAGGCGATCCTGCCCGGGGTCGCGCTGGCCGACAGCCTGCCGATGCTGGCCGCGCTGGTGTCGCGCCGCCACCTGCGGCAGCCGAATCCCGAACTGCAGATCCTGGCCGAGCGGCTGCGCGGCGCGCGCTACCCGGTGCTGGTGTGGGAGCCGGGCCAGCTGGGCGCCCATGCCGCGCTGCTGATCGAGCTGGCCCAGCGCATCGTCGCGACGCTGAACGAGAGCGGGCGGGCGGCCGGCTTCCCGCTCGCCGGCGGCAACGGCGTGGCCAGCGCCAACCAGGTGTTCACCTGGCTCGGCGGCCTGCCGCTGCGTACCCGCGTCGGCGCCGACGGCTTGCGCCACGAGCCGCTGCGCCACGACGCCGCGCGGCTGCTGGCGGCCGGCGAGGTGGACGCCATGCTGTGGGCCAATCCGTTCGACGGGCCGCGGCCGCCGCAGACTTCGATTCCGCGCGTCGTGCTCGGTCCGCCGGGCCTGCTGGAGCAGCTCGGCGACGAGTCCGGCACGGTCTACATTCCGGTCGCGACGCCGGGCCTGCAGCACGGCGGCCATCTGTTCCGTACCGACGGCGTAGTGCTGATGCCGGTCTTCGCGCTGCGCGCGGACGGCCTGCCGAGCATCGCCGAACTGGCGGGGCGACTGGCGTCCGAGCTGGAGGGCCGCGCATGAGCACGCTTCGACTGAGCGGCGGCCGGGTCGTCGATCCGGTCCATCCCGGCAGCGGGCAGGTGCGGGATGTCTTCGTGCGCGACGGACGCATCGTCGATGCCGCGCCGGGCGAGGCGGCCGACGAGACGATCGACTGCAGCGGCTGCCTGGTGATGGCCGGCGGCATCGACCTGCACACCCACATCGGCGGCGGCAAGGTCAACCTGGCGCGCCTGCTGCTGCCCGAACTGCAGCGCGACTGCTGCCATCCGGACGCGGCGGCGCAGGCCTGGCCGGAGGCGCTCGACCCGGCGGCCCACGTCACGCCGGGCACGCTGCTGACCGGCTACCGCTACGCCCAGATGGGCTACACCTCGGCCTTCGAGCCGGCGATGCTGCCGGCCAACGCACGCCATGCCCACATGGAGATGGGCGATGTGCCGATCCTCGACCACGGTGCCTACGCGATGCTCGGCAGCGACGAGCTGCTGCTGCGCTGGATGGCCGAGGGCAAGCCGTTCGAGCAGATCCGCGACTACATCGGCTGGACCCTGAACGCCACCAAGGCGCTCGGGCTGAAGGTGGTCAATGCCGGCGGCATCTCGGCCTTCAAGTTCAACCAGCGCAAGCTGGACGTGGACGAGCAGCACGTGCACTGGGAGATCACGCCGCGCCAGATCCTGCATACGCTGGCGCGCGGTCTGACCGAACTGGGCGTGCCGCATCCACTGCACATCCATGGCAGCAACCTGGGAGTGGCCGGCAACATCGAGTCCACGCTCGCCACGATCGATGCGCTGGAGGGCCTGCCGGCCCACCTGACCCACATCCAGTTCCACGCCTACGGCAAGGAGGGGCCGAAGAAGTTCTCCTCGGCCGCGCTGGAACTGGTCGAGGCGGTCAACGCCCATCCGAACATCAGCATCGACGTCGGCCAGATCATGTTCGGCCAGACCGTCACCGCCTCCGGCGACACGATGCGGCAGTTGGCCAACGCCCACCACGCCAGTCCGCGCAAGTGGATCGGCGCCGACATCGAATGCGATGCCGGCTGCGGCGTGGTGCCGTTCCGCTACCGCGAGCAGAGCTATGTGAATGCGCTGCAGTGGGCGATCGGCCTGGAGATCTTCCTGCTGGTGAAGGATCCGTGGCGGGTCGTGCTGACCACCGACCATCCCAACGGCGGGCCGTTCACGAGCTATCCGCACCTGATCCGGCTGCTGATGGAAAAGGCCTTCCGCGACGAGCAACTGGCCCGCATCCATCCGGACGTGGCCGCCCACAGTGCGCTGAAGGACATCGCGCGGGAGCTGACGCTGGACGAGATCGCGATCATGACGCGGGCCGGCCCGGCCCGCCTGCTCGGCCTCGCCGACCGCGGCCACCTGGGCAGCGGCGCGGCGGCGGACGTCGCCGTGTACCGCCAGCAGGGCGATGCCGAGTCGATGTTCACGACCCCCGAGCACGTCTTCAAGGACGGCCTGCGGGTCGCCCACCGCGGCCGCATCACCGCTTCGCCGGTGGGCGGCACCCACGTCGTCGAGCCCGACTACGACCGGGGCGTCGAGAAACACCTGAAGGCGCATTTCGAGGCCCATGGCAGCGTGCGCTACGAGCACATGTCGATCAGCCACGACGAACTGTGCGAATGCAGCCGCTGCGGGGCCGTGCATGCGGTCGCCTGCCGTACCGGAGGGGACCACTGATGGCGGAGCCGCGCATCGACAACGGGGTCGTGATCGACGACACCTTCGCCGAGGCCTTCCCGATGAAGGCCAGCCGGATGGTGATCACCGCCCACAACGAGAGCTGGGCCATGAATGCCGCCGCCGCGATGACCGGCTTCGCCACCTCGGTCATCGCCTGCGGCTGCGAGGCCGGCATCGAGCGCACGCTGACGGCCGGCGAGACGCCGGACGGCCGTCCCGGCGTGGCGGTGCTGGTGTTCGCGATGTCCGGCAAGGAGCTCGCCAAGCAGGTCGAGCGGCGCGTCGGCCAGTGCGTGCTGACCTGCCCGACGACGGCGATCTACGCCGGCCTGGACGAGGGCGAGCCGATCGCGCTGGGGCGCAACCTGCGCTTCTTCGGCGACGGCTGGCAGATCTCGAAGATGATCGACGGCCGCCGCTACTGGCGCGTGCCGGTGATGGACGGCGAGTTCGTCGCCGAGGAGACGACGCCGGTGGTCAAGGGCGTGGGCGGCGGCAACCTGCTGATCCTGGCGCGCGACACCGATGCGGCGCTGGCGGCGGCCGAGGCCGGCGTGGCGGCGATGCGGCGCGTGCCGAACGTGATCATGCCGTTCCCGGGCGGCGTCGTGCGCTCCGGCTCGAAGGTCGGCTCGAAGTATCCGGCGCTGATGGCCTCGACCAACGATGCGTTCTGCCCGGCACTGACGCCGCTGGCGAAGAAGACCGAACTGTCCGGCGAGGTGCGCTCGGTGATGGAGATCGTGATCGACGGCCTGACCGACGCCGACGTGGCCGAGGCGATGCGGGCCGGCATGGCGGCCATCGTCGCGCGCGGCAGCGGCGCCGGCGTGCTGCGCATCTCGGCCGGCAACTACGGCGGCAAGCTGGGACCCTTCCATTTCCATCTTCACAAGCTGCTCGGCGGGGAGGGCGTGGCATGAGCAAGGCCTTTCTGTTGAAGCAGATCGAAATCCCGGCGCTCGGCGTGGACCTGGCCGGCGTGCTGCCGCAGGCCTTCGCCGACCTGACCCCGGCGCAGCTCGCGCAGACGAAGCTGGCGCTGGGGCGCGAGTCGGTCGAACTGGGCGAGCTGTTCCGCGTCAGCGCGCTCGCCTGCGAGGGGCCGGAACTGCGCATCGAGGGCGACTGCCGTCGCCTGCACGGCATCGGCCGCGGCATGGCCGGCGGGCGCATCGTCGTCGAGGGGCCGGTCGGCGACTATCTCGGCGCCGAGATGCAGGGCGGCGAGATCCGCGTCGATGGCGGCGCCGGCGCGCTGGCCGGCTGCGCGATGGCCGGCGGGCGCATCGAGGTCGGCGGCGACGTCGGCGATTTCGCCGCCTCGGCGCTGCCCGGCGCGATGGACGGCATGCGCGGCGGCGTGCTGGTGGTGCGCGGCAACGCCGGTGATCGCTGTGGCGATCGGATGCGCCGCGGCGTGGCCGTGATCCACGGCCATGCCGGCGACTTCCTCGCTTCGCGCATGGTCGCCGGCACGATCGCGCTGGCCGGCCCGGCCGGCGCCCACCCGGGCTTCGGCATGCGGCGCGGCACGCTGGTGTTCGCCGGCCCGCAACCGTCCGTGCCGGATACCTTTTCGCCCACCCATCACGACATCCGGGTCTTCTGGGCGCTGCTGGCGCGCAGCCTGGGGGCCTTCGGCGCGCCGTTCGACGGCCTGGCGGCGTGCAGCGTGAAGCGCGTGGTCGGCGACCTGGGCAGCGATGGCAAGGGCGAGTGGCTGCTGCCCGCCTGAGCTGGCCCGACTGAATCCAGAACCCTCCCGTAGGAGAATCCATGATCGAAAAGTACGTCTTCCACGCCGGTGAGGCGACCGTGCTGGCGGCCGAAGGCCAGAGCACCGACGCCATGCCGGAGATCCTGATCGGCCGCAAGGACGGTCCGGTCGGCCAAGCCTTCGCCAACATGATGGCGCAGACCAAGGGTCACACCGCGATGTTCGCGATCCGCGCCTGCAACCAGATGGTCCGTCCGGCGACGATCATGGTGCCGAAGGTGACGCTCAAGGACATGGTCAACATCGACCTGTTCGGCGGCGTCGTGCAGGCCGCCACCGCCGACGCGGTGCTGGACTGCGTGATCGAGGGCATCATCCCGCGCGAGGTGGCCAACGATCTGTGCATCATCAGCCTGGTGTGGATCGATCCCGCTTGCGCGAAGGATCCGAAGCTGGACAAGAAGGACATGTACCGCACCAACTACGAGGCCACCAAGCTCGCGATCCAGCGCGCGCTGGCCGACGAGCCTTCGTTCGACGAGCTGATCGCCAAGCGCCACGAGATCCGCCACGACATGGACGACTGGAGCGACTGAGTCCGCTTTCGGCCGGCGCCCCCCGGGGCGCCGGTTAGACTCCCGCCATGGACTGCTTCGCACTGCTCGACGACTCGGCCGCCACCGCGGCATGCCCCGCCAGCCGGCTGTACACGGCGTTCCAGAGGGAGATCCGCTGCGACGATCCGGCAGCGCTCGAAGCCTGCTGGGCCGAGGCTGACCGGGCGATCCGCGCCGGCGCCCACGCGCTGCTGCTGGCCGACTACGAGTGGGGCGCGCGGATGCTGCGGGCCGGCCACGAGCGCATCGCGCCGGCGGCGGCCGGCAGCCTGCGGGTGCTGCTGTTCGGGCGGCTCGAGCGGCTCGACGCGGCCGGCGTGGCCGACTGGCTGGCGCGCCGCGAGGCCTTGGAGAGCGGTGAAGCGGCCGCCGAGCCGGCGCCGGCCGGCATCCTGGAGCTGGCGCCGAGCGTCGATCGGGCCGAATTCCAGCAGGCGATCGGGCGCATCCACGAGGCGATCACGGCCGGCGAGACCTACCAGGTCAATTACACCTACCGGCTGTCTTTTCGCAGCTTCGGCTCGCCGCTCGCGCTGTACCGGCGCATGCGGGCCCGCCAGCCGGTCGGCTTCGGCGCCTTCATCGCGCTGCCGCCGGGCGACGGGCCGAGCCACGTGCTGTCCTGTTCGCCGGAGCTGTTCCTGCGCAACGACGGCGGCCGGCTGTCGGCGCGGCCGATGAAGGGCACCGCCTCGCGCGCCCGGGTGGCCGAGGGCGACAGCGAGATCGCGCGCATGCTGGCCGACGACACCAAGAACCGGGCCGAGAACCTGATGATCGTCGACCTGTTGCGCAACGACCTGGGCCGCATCGCCGAGACCGGCAGCGTGCAGGTGCCGGC
>JBNLET010000035.1:0-15265 GCA_050305135.1 Rhodocyclaceae bacterium
ATCGGCAGGCGGGCCGCCGGCTGGCGCCGCGCCTGGGCGTCGCGCACGAGGCGCCCCCACTCGCCGCGGTCGAACTGGCGCAGGCGCTCGAAGGCGAAGCGGCGGCCGAGCCCCGGTGCGATGTCGAGCGCGATCTGGGCCGCCTCGAGCAGGAAGGTGGCGCTGCCGCACATCGGGTCGGCCAGCGCCTCGCCGGGCCGCCAGCCGGCCAGGCCGAGGATGCCGGCGGCCAGGTTCTCCTTTAGCGGCGCTTCGACGCGGGCACGCTTGAAGCCGCGCTTGTAGAGCGGCTCGCCGCTGGTGTCCAGGTACAGCATGACGCCCTCGCGGTTCAGGAAGGCATGCACGCGCACGTCGGGCCGGGCGGTGTCGATGCTGGGGCGTTGCCCGGTGACGGTGCGGAAATGGTCGCAGATCGCGTCCTTGATCCGCAGCGTGACGAAATCCAGGCTCTTCAGCGGCGACTTCTGCGCAGTGACGTGGACGCGCAGCGTCTCCTCGCTGGTGAACCACTTGGCCCAGGTGACGCCGTAGGCCAGCCGGTAGATGTCCTCCTCGGCGCGGTAGCGGCCCTGCGCCACCTGCCACAGCACCCGGGTGGCGATGCGGCTCTCGAGATTGGCGCGCAGCGCCAGCGGCCAGTCGCCCTGCCAGGCCACGCCGCCCTGCCCGGCTTCGACGGCCGACGCGCCGAGGACCGCCAGTTCCTCGGCCAGCAAGCCCTCCAGCCCGCGCGGGCAGGGGCAAAAGAATCGTTCGCTCACGGCCGTCCTCTAGAAGGGCTTCAGAACCACCAGGAAGATCACCGCGAACATGATCAGCACCGGCATCTCGTTGAAGAAGCGGAACCACACGTGCGGGCGCCGGTTGGCGTCCTGCCGGAACTGCTGCAGCAGGCGGCCGCAATAGGCGTGGTAGGCGATCAGCAGCAGCACCAGCGCGGTCTTGACGTGCAGCCAGCCGCCGCCGAAGCCGAAGCCGAACCACAGCCACAGGCCCAGCAGGACCGCCAGCACGCCGAGCGGCGTCATGAAACGGTAGAGCTTGTGCGCCATCAGCAGCAGGCGCTCGCGCTCCGCCGTCGAGCCGGCCGGCACCATCGCCAGATTGACGTAGATGCGCGGCAGATAGAACAGGCCTGCGAACCAGGCCACGACGAAACTGATGTGCAAGGCCTTGACGACCAGCATGGGCGAACTACTCCTGAGCTTGTGCGGAAAGCTTGCGGTGGGCGTCGGCGAGCCCCTCGATCACGTCGGGGTGGCGCAGCCGGACGCGCAGTTCCCGCCCCAGCCGGCTATTGTCGAGGCAGCGCGATTCCGACATGAAGGACAGGGTCAGCGGCGTCAATCGCCGACGCGCTTCGGCGCCGGTGACGCGCGGCGGCCGCGGCAGCGCGAACTGGTCGGCGAGCAGGTCGAAGTAATCGCCCATCTTCAGCCGGCTGTCGTCGCTGGCGTTGTAGCAGCGGCCCGGCCGCCCCCGGTACAGCGCCAGGCAGCACAGCCGGGCCAGGTCGTCGGCATGGATATGGTTGGTGAACACGTCCTCGTCCGCCACCAGCACCGGATCGCCGCGGCGCAGCCGCTCGAACGACAGGCGCTCGGCGGCATAGATGCCGGGCGCGCGCAGGATCGAGACGCGGCAGCCGGACTGGCGGCCGAAGCGGCGCAAGCGCCGCTCCGCGTCCAGCCGCCGCTGCCCGCGGGCGCTGGCCGGCGCCGGCGGGCGGGTCTCGGGTACCCGTTCGCCATGGCAGTCGCCGTACACGCCGCTGGTACCGATGTAGACCAGGCTGCGTGCTACACTTCGCCGCCGCCGCAGCGCGGCGATCAGGTTGCGGGTTCGGCTGTCGATCCGTCCGTCGGATGGCGGCGGCGCACAGTGCAGAACCATCTCCGCAAGGCCGCCGAGCCGCTTCAGGCTGGCCGGCCGGTCCAGGTCGCCGAGTACCGGAATCGCCCCCAGTGCCCGCAGAGCTCCGGCCTGCTCCGGCTGCCGGATCAGGGCGAAGACCCGGGCGCGGCGGACCAGCCATGGGATCGCCCGCTGAGCCACGTCACCACTGCCGACGATCAGTATCCGATTCATTGTCCGATTATCACACGCCGGAATTTTCGATGTCCCATACAGTCAAGATCCAGCCCGGCGGCCAGCAGTACGAACTGGCCGACGACGTGACCATTCTGCAGGGCGCGCTCGACGCCGGCCTGACGATGCCCTACGGCTGCCGTGACGGCGCCTGCGGCTCGTGCAAGGGCCGCGTGCTGGAGGGCCGGGTCGACCACGGCAAAGCGTCGCTGACGGCGCTGACGGAGGAGGAGCGCGCGGCCGGCATGACCTTGTTCTGCTGCGCCAGCGCCGACACCGACCTGGTCATCGAGTGCCACCAGGTGGGCTCCGTGGCCGACATCCCGGTCAGGAAGCTGCCCTGCCGCGTGCAGCGCCTGGAGCGGGTGGCCGACGACGTGATGATCGTCGAAGTGAAGCTGCCGGCCACCGAGCAGTTCCAGTTCCGCGCAGGTCAGTACGTCGATTTCCTGCTCGCCGGCAACCGCCGGCGCAGCTTCTCGATCGCCAATGCGCCGCAGGATGCCGAGCACCTGGAACTGCATATCCGGCGGGTGCCGGACGGCCAGTTCACGCGGCACGTCTTCGAAGCCATGAAGATCAAGGACATCCTGCGCTTCGAGGGGCCGCTGGGCAGCTTCTACCTGCGCGAGGATTCCGACCGGCCGATCGTGCTGCTGGCCGGCGGCACCGGCTTTGCGCCGATCAAGGGGCTGGTCGAACATGCGCTCAAGATCGGTCTGGCGCGGCCGATGAGACTCTACTGGGGATCCCGCGACAAGGATGGTCTTTACATGGATCAGCTCGCGCGCGACTGGCACAGCCGGTTGCCCGACTTCGAATACGTGCCGGTGGTCTCCGACCAGGGCCCGGCCCAGGGCTGGGACGGCCGCAGCGGCCTGGTCCACCGGGCCGTGATGGCGGACCTGCCCGACCTGTCCGCCCACCAGGTCTATGCCTGCGGCTCTCCCGCCATGATCGATGCGGCCCGCCACGATTTCACCGCCCACTGCGGGCTGCCGCCGGAGCAGTTCTTCTCGGATGCGTTCACCTACGCGTCCGACCCCGTTGCATGAGAACACCATGAGCCAAGCAAGCCCCGTACGCTTCACCCGCGAACCGGTCCTGAACAAGAGCCTGGCGATCACGGCCAACCGCCTGATCGTCCATGCACCGGCGATCGGGCCGGCGATCGAGGAATTGCAGCGCATCGCCGAGCACTGGCCGGACCGCTACCCGGTCTTCCTGTCGCTGGGCCGGCTGGTACCGACGCCCGAGCTGCTGGAATGGGAATTCCCGCCCAACCTGATGGTCGAGATCCCGGCCCAGACGCTGGCGCACCCGCTGGCGCAGCAGTTGATCGGGCAACTCGCCGAAGCAGGCACCAGCATGTGCCTGGCCTGGTGCGAGCCGGGTTCGTCCGCCTGCGCCAGCCAGGACTGGCGCTTCGTGCTGGCCGATGCACGCAAGCATCACCGCGCCCAGCCCGGCAACGGCTTGGCGCTGGCCTGGGGTCTGGCCGATACGCAGGCCTTCGAGCAGGCCATCGGCCAGGGTTACGACGGCGCGTCCGGCTGGTTCTTCCTGCGTGGCGGCCCCACCACCCAGCAGCTCGCACCGGCCCATGCCCAGATCGTCCGGCTGCTGAACCTGGTGCGCAAGAACAAGGACATCGCCGAAATCGAGGCGGTGCTGAAGCAGGACGTGGCGCTGTCGTACAAGCTGCTGAAATACATCAACTCGGCCGGTTTCGGCCTGATGTGCGAGATCCAGTCCTTCCGCCACGCGGTGACGATCCTCGGCTACGACAAGCTGCACAAGTGGCTGTCGCTGCTGCTGGTGTCGGCCAGCAAGGACCCCTCCGCCGCGGCGCTGATGCAGACCGCCATCGCCCGCGGCCGCTTCATGGAACGGATCGGTTCGAAGTTCTTCGACAAGGGCGAGCTCGACAACCTGTTCATCACCGGCGCCTTCTCGCTGCTCGACGTGCTGCTCGGCACCGGCATGCAGGCGGTGCTGGAGGAGATGCACCTGCCGAACCAGGTGGCGGATTCGCTGCTCAGCGACAGCGGCGTGTACGCACCTTTCCTGCGCCTGGCCCGCAGCACCGAGGCGTTCGACCCGTCGCCGCTGCAGCGCTCGGTGGAAGAACTCCAGCTCGACTTCCGCGACGTCAACGAAGCCATGCTGGCCGGTCTGTCCTTCGCCGACCGCCTCGAGCTGTCCTGAACGAATCCGCCGCGCCGGCGTGACGGGCGACACGGCGCCGCCGGGCAGGCCCGCCCGGGCCCAGCGCGAGTGCCACCTTCATCACGTCGCAGCCCGCGATAAAAGGGCACAATCGTGCCGTTTTGTTGTGCCCGCATTCGATGAACGCATCCGTCGGTTACGATTTCCCGCTGATCAAGCCCAGGCTGCGGCTCGAAAGCTGCAGGCTGCTGCTCGGCCAATTGTGCGAGGCGCAACCGCCCTGGCAGGAGATCGCCGGCGTCGCCGGTCGTGACCCGCTGCTGTCCTGGGCGATCCTGGGCAGCCTGCCGCTGCCGCAAGGCCTCGACGGCCGGGACCTGTGCGCGCAGATCGAGACCCGCGTCAGTCGGCTCGGTGCCGACCTGCTGCGCGCCTGGATCCTCGGTGCCAGCCTGGAGGCCAGCGACAGCCCGGCGCTGGAGCGACGCTCCGCCCAGGCGGTGCTGGTCGCCGAACTGGCGCTGCACCTGGCGCAGGAGACCGGCTACCAGATGCCGCAGGAAGCCTATCTGGCAGGCCTGTGGCACGAGCTGGCGGCGCTGTTCGAGGACGGCGATCCGAACGGCCTTGAGGACGGCAACCCGGTGCGACGGGCAGAGCACAGCATGCGGCTGGCCGAGCGGGCAGCGCCCGGCCTGCCGGTTCTGGACGCGATACGGCTGCATGTCGAAGGCGAGGAGTGCATCGCCGACAGCCATGCCTTGACGCGCATCCTGTGGGTCGCCTGCACGCTGGCCGAAGCCAGGCCGGAGCGCTCGCTGACCGATCTGTCGCTCATCATCGGACTGCCCGCCCGCTCGCTGCTGAACCTGCGCGAAGACGTTACCTACATGGCGGACGACGCCCTGCGCGGGCCGGCGCACGGAGGCCAGCCGGTCGCCGCCGCGCCCCCCCCGAACGGAAGGGCCGGTCCCGCCGAAGCGCACCTGACAGGCTCGCCGTCCTGGATCAACGCCGCCAGCCGCGGCCTGATGCAGAGTGCCTTCCTCGAGGTCGACGAGGCCTTGCTGTGCGACCGGCTGTATGCCGCCTGTGCGCTGCTGACCGGTGCCCCGGGCCCGCAACTGGTGCTCGAGGCACAGGGCGATCGGCTGCAGCCAGTGCTGGCGCAGAACCTGGACACCAACTGGCTGGCCGGCATGTCGCTCGGTATCGCCAATCCCAATTCGACGCTGACGCTGGCGCTGCGGCGCGGCGACGCGCTGCGCTACTCGATCACGCAGGGCCCACCGGGGCGCAGCACGATCGACTGGCAGTTGTCGCGCTGGCTCGGCTGCAGCGCGTTCACCGCCTGGCCGTGGCAGGTCGGCGAGCGCCGCGGCATTGCGCTGTTCGCGGATGCCCACGGCGATGACGGCACGGCCGCCCATCGCGACAATCTGCTCGCATCGGCGCTCGGCGAGCTGCTGCGCGCGCGCCGCAGGCAGGCCGAGAGCAAGGCGCGCGAGGAAGCGACGCAGCACCGGTTCGACGAGCGGGCACGCCGCATGCGGCACGAGGCCAGCAGCCCGCTCAGCCTGATCCGCAACTACCTGGACCTGATCCGCGAGCGGCATGGCGCCGACGACGAAACCAGCCAGGATCTGGCCATCGTCGGCAGCGAGATCGACCGCATCGCTCAGATGCTTCGGCGCATGAGCGGCGCCCCGCTGCAGAACCAGGAAGCCGCCCGATGCCAGCCCAACCACGTGCTGAGGGATCTGGCGACGCTGTGCACCGACACCTTGTTCGCCAGCCGCGGCCTGCGGCTCGAGCTGCGACTGGCATCGCAACTGCCGCCGGTCGGGATGCCGCCCTCGATCCTGCGCCAGGTCCTGCTCAACCTGCTGCGCAACGCCGCCGAGGCGTTGCCTTCCGGCGGCCGCGTCACGCTGGCCTCGAGCGGCCCGGTTTCGGTGGACGGCAAGCTGTGCGTCGAGATCCGCGTCATCGACAACGGCCCCGGCCTGCCGCAGGGGCGGCTGGAGGATCTGTACGCCGAAGGCCGCAGCGACAAGGGTGACGGCAACGAGGGAATCGGACTGTCGATCGTGCGCGACCTGCTGCACGAATATGACGCCGCCATGATCTGTCGCAGCCAGCCGCGAGCAGGCACCGGAATGCAGATCTTTATTCCTGTCCTGGCTTGATGCATGATGTTCGGCACAACACGACAAGGTGCGTGAAGACAGATGGGTACAGACGGCGAGCCGTCTCTGCTTGCCGAGCTGGCAGGCCGTGCCGACGCGCAACCGGACCGGATCAGTCGAATTCTCGTGGTGGACGACGACGCCCCCCTGCGTCGCTCGATGCCACGTCTTCTTGCGTCCACGTCGCGCAGCTTCGATGAGGCGGCAACGCTGGCCGAAGCGATCGATCTGCTGGACCGAAACCGCTACGATCTGATCCTGCTCGACTACCATCTGCCCGACGGAACCGGCCTGACGCTGCTCGACTGGTGTGCCGAGCACAAGCGCAGCGACGCCGTCATCATCTTGAGCGGCGAAGACGGCATCGACGCGGCGATCGGCGCGCTGCGTCGCGGTGCCGACGACTTCCTGCGCAAGCCCTGCCACCTGGCACAACTGCAGCGCTCGGTCGAGAACGTGCTGCAAAAGGCCAGCCTGCTGCGCATCAACCACCAGATCAGCCGGCGCCTGCGCGAGTCCGAACGACTGCACCGCTACCTGGTGGAGAGTTCGCCGGACTTCATCTTCACGCTGAATCCGCGCGGCGAATTCACCTACGTCAATCCTCGCGCGCACCCGCTGCTGGGCTACCTGCCGGACGAGCTCACCGGCCGGTCGATCGCGAGCATCGTGGCGTTGGAGGACCGACAGCGGATCGAGTCCCTGTATTGCGACGGCGAGCGCCAGGTGCACGAAGCCCAGTCATTGGAACTGCGCCTGCAGTGCAATCCGGCTGCCGCCACGCTGAAGCGGGGCGAGTTCACGTTCTCGCTCAATTCGGAGCCGATGACGAGCCGCGGCCCGGACGGCGAGGCCGGTCGCTTCCTGGGCACCTACGGTGTGGCGCGCGACATCTCCGATCGCAAGCGGGCCGAGGAGATCATCGTCTACCAGGCATACCACGACCAGTTGACGCGGCTGCCGAACCGCCTGCTGTTCCACGACCGGCTGGAACTGGCGCTCGCCCAGGCCCAGCGCCGCCGCGGCGTGCTGGCGGTGCTGTTCATCGACATGGACCGCTTCAAGCTGGTGAACGACACCTACGGCCACGGCGAGGGCGACCACCTGTTGCGCGGCGTGGCGAGCCGCCTGCGGCAGAGTCTGCGCAAGGGCGACACGCTGGCCCGGGTCGGCGGCGACGAATTCGTCGCACTGCTGCCCGACCTGTCCAGCCCGAGCGACGCCGAATTGATCGCCGAGAAGATCCTGCACACGCTGAGCGCGCCGTTCCGCCTCAAGCACGGCGAGTTCCGCGTCACGGTCAGCATCGGCATTTCGCTCTTTCCGAAGGACGGCGAGATTGCCGACGTGCTGATCCAGCACGCCGACATCGCCATGTACCAGGTCAAGCGCAGCGGCAAGAACGGCTACTGCTTCTTCGACCCGGCGCTGAACGCCAACTACCGGCAGCGCGTGTCGCTCGAGAACGACTTGCGCACGGCGCTGGAACGGCAGCAGTTCGAGCTCGCCTACCAGCCCCAGGTCAGTATTTCGCGACGGCAAGTGGTCGGTACCGAGGCGCTGCTGCGCTGGCGCCACCCGGACCACGGCCTGCTGAACCCGACTTCGTTCATTTCGGTGGCCGAGGAGATCGGCCTGATCAGCGGCATCAGCCACTGGGTATTGGATCAGGCCTGCGCCCAGTTGTCGCGCTGGCGCAAGAGCGGCCACCAGGCGGTCCGGATGTCGGTAAACCTGTCGCCACGCGACTTCGAACACGGCGACGTGGTGGACATGATCGCGCAATGTCTCGAAACACATCAGCTGCCGGCTGCCGCGCTGGAAGTCGAGATCACCGAAAGCCTGATGATGAGCGACGCCAACGGCAGCGCCGACCGGATCGCGCGGCTGCGTCAACTCGGCGTCGGCGTGGCGATCGACGATTTCGGCACCGGCTACTCGGCGCTCGGCTACCTGCAGCGCTTCCAGATCAGCAGCTTGAAGATCGACCGCTGTTTCGTGCGCGAACTCAATGGCCAGGGCAATCCGATCATCAACGCGATCACCGGCATCGCCCGCGGCTTCGGCCTCGGCGTCGTGGCCGAGGGCGTCGAGACCGGCGAGCAGCTGAGCCATCTGCGGGCCGTCGGCTGCGACGCGATGCAGGGCTTCTACTTCAGTCAGCCGGTGGAGCCGGCGGCGGCCGAGTGCCTCTTCCGCGAGCTGCCGGGCGCCTGGTTCGACACTCCACGGCCGTAGACAAGCAAAAGCCCGCCTCTCGGGCGGGCTTTCGATCGATTCGAGCGTGTATCGATTACAGGCTCAGAACCCAGTCGGCCAGCTTCTTGGCCTCGTCGGCATTGACTTGCGGGTTGGGCGGCATCGGGATCTGGCCCCACACGCCGGAACCGCCCTTCATGATCTTCTCGGCGAGCTTCGCGGCAGCACCGGCATCGCCCTTGTACTTGGCAGCCACGTCCTTGTAGGCCGGTCCGACCAGCTTCTTGTCCACCGAATGACAGGCCAGGCAGTTCTTCGACTTGGCCAGCGCCTCATCGGCAAAGGCAGGAGCGGCGCTCAGGAGGCCGGCGGCAACGGCGGCTGCGACGAAAACTTTCATTGTTGATTCCTCTCGCTTAAGTGGCAAAAAACCGGCGCAATACTAACTGATACCGGGGGCGTTGACCATCTCTGAAAGTGTCTGGACGAAGTCGTCGGCCCGGCTCGCCGGAGGCAGGCATTCAACGCCCCAGCACGCCCATCCGTTGACACGATTTTCGCCTTGCCTGCGCAGCCAATCCGGCGCCACCGCCTCTTCCGGCACGCACAGCGCCAGCGCATGCGGCAGGTAGAGCGCGGCCAAGGCCTCGCGCCAGCTCCCCATCGACGCCTCCGGACCGTAGGCGACCGCGGTGACCGGCGGCCACAGGACCTCCTGGGCGGCCACCAGCAGGCTGGCAAAGCCCATCGGCGAGAGCTCGGCGACCGGGGCCCAGGCCTCCACCGCCCGTTCGCCGGCCCGCAGCAAGCGCGTCTCGCCGGCCAGGTGGCCCAGTCGCAGCAGGGCCAGCGCGGCCACCGAGTTGCCGCACGCCATCGATCCGTCGCGCCCCTCGCGCGGACGCATCAGCAGCGTCTCGTGGTCGTGGCCGGTGAACAGGAAGCCGCCGTTCTCCGCATCCTCGAAACGTGCCAGCAGGGCTTCGGCGACCTGCAGCGCGAATTCCAGGTCCTCGGCCCGGTACTCGGCCTGCAGCAGCGTCAGCAGGCCGTCGAGCAGGAAGGCGTAGTCGTCCAGGCAGCCTTCGAAGCGGCTGCGGCCGTCCTTGTAGCAGGCCGCGAGCCGGCCGTCGGACCACATCGTGCCGCGTACGAAATCCGCCGCGCGCTGCGCCGAGCGGATCCACTCGGCGCGCCGCATGACCTGACCGGCGCGGGCCATGCCGCGGATCATCAGGCCGTTCCAGGCCGCCAGCACTTTTTCGTCGCGGCCCGGCGCCGGCCGCGTCGCCCGCACCTCGTACAGGCGCCGGCGGGCGGCCTCGATGCGAGCCTTGGCCTCGTCCAGCCCCAGGCCGATGCTGCGCGCGATCTCGTTCACCGGCGTACGGACGCACAGATGCCAAGCGCGATTTTCGAAATTGGGGGGATCTTCGAGACCGTAGTGGGCATCGGCCAGCGCCGCCTGCTCCGGCGGCAGCGCAGCGCGCAGCAGGTCCACGTCCCAGACGTAGAACTCGCCTTCGCCGCCTTCCGCGTCGGCATCGATCGCCGCGAAATAGCCCCCCTCGCCAGACTGCATTTCGCTCATCACCCAGCGCGCGGTCCGCTCGGCCACGTCGGCGAAAAGCGGCCGTCCGTCCACCAGCCAAGCATCCGCGTACAGTGCCAGCAAGGGCCCGTTGTCGTACAGCATCTTCTCGAAGTGCGGGATCTCCCAGCGCTCGTCGGTGCTGTAGCGGAAGAATCCGCCGCCGAGCTGATCGTAGATGCCGCCCAGGGCCATGCGCTCCAGCGCATGCATCACGGTTTGGCGCGCGAACTCGTCCTTGTGCGAGACGCCGTGGCGCAACAGGAAATCCAGATCGCTGGCGTGCGGGAACTTCGGCGCGCCGCCGAAACCGCCCCAGCGCTCGTCGTGCAGTTCGAGCAAGGCCTTGCGCAGCGCCAGCGGCGCCCGCGTCGTCGGCCGCGCCGATTCGGACGGCGCATTGTGCTCCGCCAGCGCCTTGCGCAGTTCGGCGTTCTGCTCTTCGAGCGCTGGCCGCTGTTCGCGCCACGCCTTTGCGATGCGCGCCAGCAGGTCGCGGAAGGCCGGCAGGCCATGGCGCGGTTGCGACGGGAAATAGGTGCCGGCAAAGAATGGCAGGCCGTCCGGTGCCAGGAACACCGTCAGCGGCCAGCCTCCGGGACGACCGGCCAGCATCTGGTGGGCGAGTTGGTAGATGTGGTCGAGATCGGGACGCTCTTCCCGATCGACCTTGATGTTCACGAATTCGCGATTCATCAGCTCGGCCGTGTCCACGTCCTCGAAGGACTCGTGGGCCATCACGTGGCACCAGTGGCAGGCCGAATAGCCGATCGAAAGCAGGATCGGCCGATCCTCGCGGCGCGCGATCTCGAGCGCTTCCTCACACCACGGCCACCAGTCCACCGGGTTCGCGGCGTGCTGCAACAGGTAAGGCGAAGTTTCCTTGCTGAGTCGATTGGGCATCCAAACCTCCGTGCTACCGGTTACAGACTAGCAGGCCGGAGGACCGTTCAACCGACATCTTGAAGCGCTCGAGGAATCCTTCCCGCAGCCCCGGCGATCGTCGTGCGCATCACGTCACGCGGGGTCCGAAAGCGCCACGGGCCGCGCTGCACCGGCAGCGCGGCCCGTGATCGGGAGAGTACTGGATCAGGCGCCCAGCAGCAGCATTCCGGTACCCGCCATGGCCCCGCCCAACAGGCGTTTCAGCACGCGGCCGGCACGCCCCCGCGGCAGCCAGCGGGACAGCGCGAAGCCGGCCAGATGGAGCGTGGCGGCAGTGGCGGCGAAGCCGAGCGCGTAGCCCAGCACGGCCTGGTGACCCATCTCGAGGTAGTGGGCGTGACCGTGAAAGATTGCAAAAAAGCCGACCAGCGGCAGCGCGGCCGCCAGCGGCAGCCGTACCGCCAGCGCCAGCAGCAGGCCCAGCACCAGCACCGAGGCGGCGATGCCGCCTTCGACCTGCGGCAGGGCCAGGCCGGCAGCCGCGGCCAGCGCGCCGGCCAGCATCGACAACACGAAGGCCAGCGGCAGCGCCCAACGCCCGACGCCCTTCTGCTGGGCCGCGTACAGGCCGACGCCCAGCATCGTCAGCAGATGGTCGATGCCGAGCAGCGGATGGCCGATGCCGGCCAGCAGGCTGTCGCCCTGGTGGCCGGGATGGGCGAACGCGCTGCCGCAGCTGGCGGCGAGCGCGAGACCGAATACAAGTCGGCGACGGATCATGGGGCCCCTCCGAAATCTGATGTGAGATCGAGCGATGTGAAAAATGTGCGGATTCGTATGAAACAAGTTCCATGCCACGCCGGAAAGGCCCACTGCCGAGCCGGCCCGGCCCGGCCGGCGGTCGCACCGCTGCCGCTGTCGGCCGGCAAACGGTCAGGCGCTAACCGCCCCGGCGGCCGGCTGCCGCAGCAAGCCCTGGCGCTCGATGAAGTCGATGATCTCGAGCAGGCCCTGGCCGGTCTTCTGGTTGCTGAACACGAACGGCCGCCCGCCCCGCATGCGGCGGGCGTCCTGTGCCATCACTTCGAGGCTGGCGCCGACCAGCGGCGCCAGGTCGATCTTGGTGATCACCAGCAGGTCAGACTTGCAGATGCCCGGGCCGCCCTTGCGCGGGATCTTGTCGCCGGCCGAGACGTCGATGACGTAGATCGTCAGATCGGACAGCTCGGGCGAGAACGTGGCGGCCAGGTTGTCGCCGCCGGATTCGACGAAGATCAGGTCGAGCCCTTCGAAGCGCGCGTTCAGCCGGTCGATGGCCTCGAGGTTGATCGAGGCGTCCTCGCGGATCGCGGTGTGCGGGCAGCCGCCGGTCTCGACGCCGATGATGCGCTCCGGCTCGAGCGCCTCGTTCCTGACCAGGAACTGGGCGTCCTCGGCAGTGTAGATGTCGTTGGTGACGACGGCGATGTCGTAGCGCTCGCGCAAGGCGCGGCACAGCGCCAGCGTCAAAGCCGTCTTGCCCGAGCCGACCGGACCGCCGATGCCGACCCGCAAGGCCTGCCTGCTGCTCATTTCCATCTCTCCTCTCCGGTCACGACCGGAACAATCTCGAATACTGCGTTTCGTGCCGGCTGCTGGCGATCGCCAGCCCGGGCGCGAAATTGCTCCACGCCGCCTCGGGCATCTCCAGCGCTTCGGCCGCCAGCGCCGGAATCCTGCCGCCGAGCCCGGCCAGCAGACGCTGGCCGGCCGACTGGCCCAGCGGCACGCATTTGACCGCCGCCATCACCTGGTTCTCGAGCCAGGACCACAGGTAGCCGGCCAGCGCCGCCGCGGGCGCAAGCCCCCAGGCGGCGGCAGCCGCCGCCCAGACCAGCGGGAAGGCGGGCTCCTCGATCGCTGCCAGCCCGCGCCAAGCGCCGTCGTGCGCGGCGGCAGAGGTCTCCAACTCGCTCAGCAGGCGACGTAGCGAGTAGCCCATCTGCACCGTTTCGGCCCGCAGTTCGGCCGTCTCGCGGCTGGCCAGGAAATCCTCGTTCAGGCGCTTCAGCGAGTCTTCGTCGGCGGCGGACCAGGCCTGCATCGCGCGCGCCATCAACGGCGCCTCGAGTCCCGCCAGGTTCCATTCGAGCTGGTCGCCGATCCAGCGGCCGGCACTCGACTCGTCATGCACGGCGCCGCATTCGACCGCCCATTCCAGCCCCTGCGAATAGGTGTAGGCGCCGACCGGCAGGGTCGGGCTGGCGAGCTGCAGCAGCCGCAGCAGTGCCAGGCCATCGCCGTCGACCGGCTCGCTCATGCGCTCTTGCGGTACTCGTGGATGCGGGCCGGCGAGGCGGTCTCGCCCGCATGCTGGTGGCCATGGGCGTAGGCGCCGGCCTCGGGTTCGAACGGCGCATCCAGCGGTCGCAGTTCCACCCCCAGCCCGACCAGCATGCCGCCCAGCACGTGATCGGCCGCGATGCGCAGCCAGCCGTCGCCGAGTTGCACCGCCACGTGGCGATTGCCGAGATGGTAGGCGGCCCGCGCCAGCAGCAGCGGATCCGGGCAGCGCGCCTCGGTCAGCGCCTCGACCGCCGCCCGCACCAGGATCACGCTGCCGTCCGAGGCGCGCAGCTTCTGCCCGTCGCGCAGGATCGTGCCGCGCGGCAGGAACAGGCCCACTTCGACGCCGCCCAGCGTGCGCGCCCGCAGCCGGCTGCGGGTTCGATAGTCGAAACACAGTTCGAGCGTATCGGCGGGCTCGTCCGGCCCGTCGTAGAGCGTCTCGATCGAAAGCATCTCCCCCTCCCCCTCAGAACAGGAAGTAGCGCTGCGCCATCGGCAGCTCGGCGGCCGGCTCGCACACCAGCAGTTCACCGTCGGCCCGCACCTGGTAGGTCTCCGGGTCCACCTCCAGTTGCGGCAGCCAGTCGTTGTGCACCATGTCGGCCTTGCCCACCGATCGCACCTCGCGCACGGCCGACAGCGGCCGCGCCAGCTTCAGGTGGTCGAGCCGCCCGCCTTCCAGCGCCGCCTGCGAGACGAAGCTGAGCGCCGTTTCGAGCGCGCCGCCGAACGCGCCGAACATCGGCCGGTAGTGCACCGGCTGCGGCGTCGGGATCGAGGCGTTCGGGTCGCCCATCGCCGCCGCGGCGATCATGCCGCCCTTGACGATCAGGCTCGGCTTGACGCCGAAGAAGGCCGGCTTCCACAGCACCAGGTCGGCCAGCTTGCCGACCTCGACCGAGCCCACCTCGTGGGCGATGCCGTGGGTGATGGCCGGGTTGATCGTGTACTTGGCGATGTAGCGCTTGACGCGGAAGTTGTCGTGGCCGGCCGGATCCTCGGCCAGCGAGCCACGCTGCACCTTCATCTTGTGGGCGGTCTGCCAACTGCGGATGATCACCTCGCCGACCCGCCCCATGGCCTGCGAGTCGGAACTCATCATCGAGAACGCGCCGAGGTCGTGCAGGATGTCCTCGGCGGCGAGCGTCTCGCGGCGGATGCGGCTCTCGGCGAAGGCCACGTCCTCGGCGATGGCCGGGTCGAGGTGGTGGCACACCATCAGCATGTCGAGATGCTCGTCGATGGTGTTCACGGTGTAGGGCCGGGTCGGGTTGGTGGAGCTCGGCAGCACGTTGGCGAGACCCGCCAGCTTGATGATGTCCGGCGCGTGGCCGCCGCCGGCCCCCTCGGTGTGGAAGGTGTGGATGCCGCGCCCCTTGAAGGCCGCCGCGGTGTGCTCGACGAAGCCCGATTCGTTCAGCGTGTCGGTGTGGATCGCCACCTGCACGTCCATCTGCTCGGCCACCGTCAGGCAGTTGTCGATCGCCGCCGGCGTGGTGCCCCAGTCCTCGTGCAGCTTGAGCCCGATCGCGCCGGCCTCGACCTGCTCGACCAGCGCCTCGGGCAGGCTGGCATTGCCCTTGCCGAGGTAGCCCAGGTTCATCGGGAAGGCGTCGGAGGCCTGCAGCATCTTGCCGATGTGCCACGTACCCTGCGTGCAGGTCGTCGCCAGCGTGCCGGTGGCCGGTCCGGTGCCGCCGCCGAGCATCGTCGTGACCCCGCTCATCAGGGCATCGATGATCTGCTGCGGGCAGATGAAGTGGATGTGGCTGTCGATGCCGCCGGCCGTGACGATGCTGCCCTCGCCGGCGAT
>JBNLET010000036.1:0-5472 GCA_050305135.1 Rhodocyclaceae bacterium
CGCGGCCCGAAAGGGGTGAAGGCAACCGGCATCTTCATCGGCGGGCGCGACGTGCTGCTCGCCGCCGACATGCTGGAGAGCGCGAAAAAGGCGATGGTGCCGCCGTTCGAGGTGTCCGTGATGGCCGATCCGAGCGGCTCATACACCACCGCGGCGGCGCTGGTGGCCTGCGTCGAACGGCAGCTGCGGCAGGTTCACGACACCGATCTGGCGGGGCGCAAGGTGGTGATCCTGGGCGGCACCGGCACGGTCGGCCGGATCGCCGGCGTGCTGGCGGCCGGCGAGGGCGCCCGGGTGGTGATCTGCAGTCACCGCGACCTGGCCACCGCACGCCAGGCCGCCGACGAGACCGGCACGCGCTTCGGCTGCACGTTGGACGCGGCGGCCGCCGCCGACGCCGGGCAGCGCGCCGCGCTGATCGAGGATGCCGACGTGATCCTCGCCACCGCCGCAGCCGGCGTGCAGGTACTGGATGCCGCCGAGCGGGCGCGGGCCGCCGCGCTGCTGGTGGCGGCCGACGTCAATGCCGTGCCGCCGGAGGGCATCGCCGGCGTCGGCGTGATGGACGACGGCAAGGCTCTGCCGGAGGGCAAGGGCGTCGGCCTCGGTGCGCTGGCGGTCGGCAACGTCAAGTACCAGACCGAGCATCGCCTGCTGGCGAGCATGCGCTCGGCCGACGAGCCGCGCTACATCGGCTTTCGCGAGGCCTTCGAGATGGCACGCGAGGTGGCGGCCGAATAGGATCGAGGACGTGCCCTGCGGCGGGGGAAATGCCTCTTGAGCGGGCGCCGCGAGCGCCTGCTGGTGGCCGCTCTGTCGGCGCGGCTGCTGGCCGAGGCCGCGTACGCGGCGGGCTATCGGCCGGTGGCGGCCGACCTGTTCGGCGACCAGGACACCCGCGCGGCCGGCGAATGGCACGGCTGCGGCGACGCCGGCGCGCTGCGGATACGGCCGGATGCGCTGCTGCCGCTGCTGCAGTCCGCGGCGCGCGCCGGCGACTGCCTCGGCTGGGTGGCCGGCAGCGGCTTCGAGGGGCAGCCCGAATTGCTGGCGCGCGGCGCCGCGGTGCTGCCGCTGATCGGCAACACGCCCGAAGTCGTGGCGCGGGCGCGCGACCCGGCGGCCTTCTTCGCCGCGCTCGCCGCCCTCGGCGTCCCGCACCCGCCCATCGTCCGCGAGCCGCCGGACGGGCCGGGCTGGCTGGCCAAGGATGCCGGCAGCAGCGGCGGCTGGCACGTGCGCCGGCACGAGCCCGTGCCCGGTGGGGGCAGGCCGGCGACCGGGACGGCCTACTACCAGCGCGAGTGGCCGGGCACGGCGATGTCGGTGCTGTTCCTGGCCGACGGACGCCAGACGCGAGTGCTCGGCGCCGCACGGCAGTTGCAGCGGCCGCTGGGCGGACGACCGTTCGTCTATCGCGGCTGCGTCGGGCCGGCGCCCTTGCCGCGGCCGGTCGCGGCCCGGCTCGAGGGGATCGTCGCGGCGCTGGGCGCCGAATTCGGTCTGCGCGGACTGAACGGGCTGGATTTCCTGCTCGACGGTTCGGAGGTGGCGGTGCTGGAACTGAATGCGCGGCCGGTGGCGAGCATCGCGGTGCATGAAGGCGTGCTGGCCGGCGGCTTGATGGGCGCCCACCTGAGGGCGAGCCTGCAAGGCTGGCTGCCGGCGCCGTCGGAGCTGCGGCCAGCGGGCTCGACGCGCGGCTGCGAGGTGGTGTTCGCGCGGCGGCGTACGATGATCGACGCGCGCTCGCGTGCCGGCCTGGCGGCGCTGGCCGGCTGTCACGACCGCCCGGCCCGGGACGGCTGCTTCGAATGGGGCGATCCGCTGTGCAGCGTGTCGGCGATGGGCGCCGATGCGGCGGCGGTGGAGGCCGAACTGGGGCGCAAGAGAACAATGATCAGGAACATCGTGGAGCGATTGAGATGAGCGAGACGACGAAGGCGGTACCCGGGCTCGGACTGAGCGTCAATCAACTGGCCGCACCGCTGGTGTCCCGGCTGCTGTCACAGGCCGACGAGCTGGGGCTGCTGGTGGAGCAGCTGCCCGGCGGCGTGACGCTGGTGGATGCCGGCATCGATGCCGACAGCAGCGTCGAGGCCGGCGTGCTGATCGGCGAGATCTGCATGGGCGGCCTGGGCCGGGTCCGGCTGGCGAGCGGTGCCCGCGAGGGCTGGCCGGACTGGCTCGAGGTGAGCAGCGCCCGTCCGGTGCTGTCCTGCCTCGGCAGCCAGTACGCCGGCTGGAGCCTGGCGGCGAGCAAGGAAGAGGCCGGCGGCAAGAAGTTCTTCTCGCTCGGCTCGGGCCCGGCGCGGGCGCTGGCCTGCCGCGAGGAGCTGTTCGGCGAGCTGGGCTACCGCGACCGCAGCGACGGCGGCGTGCTGGTGCTGGAAGTGGACCGCCGGCCGCCGCAGGTGGTGATCGACAAGGTGCTCGACCAGTGCGGACTGGTGCCCGGCGGCCTGACCCTGGTGCTGACGCCGACTTCCAGCCTGGCCGGTACGACCCAGGTGGTGGCGCGGGTGCTGGAGGTGGCGATGCACAAGGCCCACGAGCTGGGCTTTCCGCTGTCGGCGATCGTGGACGGCAGCGCCTGCGCGCCGCTGCCGGCGCCCAGCCCCGACGGCGTCGAGGCGATGGGCCGCACCAATGACGCGATCCTGTACGGCGGCCAGGTGCGGCTGACCGTCAGCAGCGACGACGCGGCGGCCGAGAAGCTGGCGCGCGAGCTGCCGTCGGCCAACTCGCGCGACTACGGCCGCAGCTTCGCCGACATCTTCCGCGACTACGAATTCGATTTCTACAAGATCGACCCCGGTTTGTTCGCGCCGGCCGAGGTGTGGGTCAGCAACGTCGCCAGCGGCCGCAGCTGGCGCGCCGGCGCGCTCGACATGGCGCTGCTGCGCCGGCTGTGGCTGGGCGAGGGCGCGTGAACGGCGGACGGCGGCCGCGCGTCGCGATCCTCACCGACGAAACCGGCTGGCACACCCGCCAGCTGCGCGAGGCGCTGGCCGCGCGCGGCTTCGAGGGGCGCTGCGCCGACCTGGCGGATTGCCGTTTCGACAGCTCGGCGCCCAACGGCATGCTGATCCCGGGCTTCGGCCGCGAGCTGCCGGTGGCCGCGCTGGTGCGCGGCATCGCCGGCGGCTCGCTGGAACAGATCACCAAGCGGCTCGGCATCCTGCACGGGCTGCGCGAGTCGGGGGTGCCGGTCTACAACGATGCACGCGCCATCGAGCGCAGCGTCGACAAGTCCATGACCAGCTTCCTGCTGGCGAGAGCCGGGGTCGAGACGCCGCCGGCGTGGACCGTCGAGTCGGAGGTCCAGGCGCGCCGCATCCTGATGCGCGAGGCCTCGGCCGGCCGCAGCCTGGTGCTGAAGCCGCTGTTCGGCTCGCAGGGCAAGGGCTTGCTGCGGGTCGGCATGGTGGACGGGGAATCGCTGCCGCTGCCGGATCTGGCGGCCTTCGGCCGCGTCGCCTACCTGCAGCGCTATGTGGACGCGCCGCCGTCCGGCGGCTACGACTGGCGCGTGCTGGTGGTCGGCGGCCGCGCGATCGCCGCGATGCAGCGGGTCAGCGAGCACTGGATCCGCAACGTCGCGCGCGGTGCGCGCGGCGTCGCGGCGCCGCTGACGCCGGCGCTGGCCGGCATCGCCGAGGCCGCCAGTGCGGCGCTCGGCATGGACTACGCCGGCGTGGACCTGCTGCCGGACCCGTCCGCGCCAAACGGGCTGCGGGTCATGGAGGTGAATGGCGTGGCGGCCTGGCGGGCGCTGCAGAAGGTCAGCCCGGTCAACATCGCCCAGGCCATCGTCGACGACCTGCTCGAGCGCCGCCTCGGCCGGCCGCGTGCCGGCTCGAGCGGTCGCGACGGAACTACGTGAGCGCGCCGGGGCGCCCGGCGGCCTCGCTGCGCCCGGCCTGGCTGTGGGCCTGCGGGCTCGACGTGGCGGTCAGGAAGCCGGGCAACGTCAGCGTCCATTCGGCCGGCCACCGCATGCAGGCCGAGCAATTCCTCGCCAGCGCCGCGGCCGCGGCGGACGCCTTGTGCGACCGGCGCCTCGGCGTCGGGGCACGCATCGAGGCGGCCGTGGCGGCCACCCGCGCAGCGGTCGGCTGCAATACCAACCTGGGCATCGTGCTGCTGTGCGTGCCGCTGGCGGTGGCCTGGGAGCGGGCCGGCGGGGCGGGGCTGGCAGGTCTGCGGACGGCGCTCGACGAGGTGCTGCGGGAACTCGACGTGGATGATGCGCGGGCGGCCTACCGCGCCATCGCGCTGGCCTCGCCGGCCGGGCTGGGGCGGGTGCAGGCGCAGGACGTGCACGAGGTCCCGCAGCTCGGCCTGCGCGATGCGATGGCGCTGGCGGCCGAACGGGACAGCATCGCGCGCCAGTACCGCGACGGCTTCCGCGACATCCTCGACGAGGGCCTGCGGGCCCTGCGGGAAAGCGCCGCCCCCGGCGCGATGCTGGGCGACGCCGTGCAGCACTTGTACCTGTCCTTGCTGGCCCGCTGGCCCGATTCACACATTGTGCGAAAACTCGGTGCCGGCGTTGCGCATACTGTCACTGACGAGGCCGCCCGTTGGCTGTTCCGCCTGCGGGACGATTTTTCGTCGGGCCGCGGCGCGGAATTCGCCGCCTGGGACAAATCCCTGAAGGAACGCGGAATTAATCCCGGCAGCAGCGCCGATATGACAGTTGCGACGCTGTTCTGCGCCGCCCTGCTGGCGCCGGAATGCATCCGCAAGGAGGCCTCGTCGAGCTGGCACGGAATCTGTATTGATATCTTCCGCGACGAGCGCCAACCGGTGTTCGCGCGCCCGGACCCGCTGGGGGGCAAACCCGGATAATCTGAGAAACGGAGACAGAAGAATGGCAAAGATCGATCGCATGTTGGTAGGCGAATCCCTGGTTGGTGACGGCAACGAGGTGGCTCACATCGACCTGATCCTGGGACCGCGCGGCAGTGCCGCCGAGACTGCTTTCGCCAACGCCCTGACCAACAACAAGGATGGCTTCACGTCCCTGCTCGCGGTCGTTGCGCCCAACCTGCTGTGCAAGCCGGCCACCGTGATGTTCAACAAGGTCACGATCAAGGGTGCCAAGCAGGCGGTGCAGATGTTCGGACCGGCGCAGCGCGCCGTCGCGATGGCCGTTGCCGACAGCGTCGAGGACGGTACGATCCCGGCCGACGAGGCCGACAACATCTTCGTCAGCGTCGGCGTGTTCATCCACTGGCTGGCCGAGGACGACGCGAAGATCCAGGAGTACAACTACAAGGCGACGCGCGAGGCCATCCAGCGCGCGGTTGCCGGCAGCCCGACGGCCGCCGAAGTGGTTTCCAAGAAGGGCAGTTCTGCGCACCCGTTCGCGGCCAACTGATCGCTGGGGCGCTGCGGCGCCCACGATGAATGCGAAAGGGCCGGGTTACCCCGGCCCTTTCTTTGTTGCCCCGTCGTCGCGCCACG
>JBNLET010000037.1:0-11696 GCA_050305135.1 Rhodocyclaceae bacterium
TTGACAATTCTTGCGCGACGGCCTCTCTTCATGAGAGGCCGAGCTTACATCACACGCTCTTAATAAGAAATATATTTAGGGGATGTTGTACTAGGCACCCTCTTCCGCCACCGGCTCGGGCTTCGGCAGCCACATCGCCTCGCCCATCTTCTCCAGGTAGGCCTGGTGCACCGCCAGCTCCTCGGGGCTGGCCTGCAGGATCCGGATCGGCGGCCGCTCGCCGCCCCAGCCGCCGCCCTCCTCGGCCCCCGGCAGCGCGTCGTCCAGCGCCATGATCAGGCTCTCCTGGCCGCGCGTCATGGCCAGGTACACGTCGGCCAGCAGCTCCGCATCGAGCAGTGCGCCGTGCAGCGTGCGGTGCGCGTTGGCGACCTCGTAGCGCTCGCACAAGGCGTCCAGCGAGGCCTTCTTGCCCGGGTGCTGCTCCTTCGCCATCTTCAGCGTATCGATCACGCCGGCGCACAGGGCATCGACCTTGGCGCGCCCGATCAGGCCGAGTTCGTGGTTCAGGAAGCCGACGTCGAAGGTCGCGTTGTGGATGATCAGCTCGGCATCGCGGACGAAGTCCTCGAACTCGCCCGCGACGTCTCGAAAGCGCGGTTTGTCGACCAGGAACTCGTTCGTGATGCCGTGCACCGCGACGGCGCCGGGGTCCACTTCGCGCTCCGGATTGACATAGACGTGGTAGTGCTTGCCGGTCAGGTTGCGGTTCAGCAGCTCGACGCAGCCGATCTCGATGATGCGGTCGCCGTTGCGCCATTCCAGCCCTGTGGTTTCGGTATCCAGCACGATCTGCCGCATCAGCCCAGCTCCTCCACGATCCGTCCGCTCTTGCGCGTCGCCTCGACGCCGCGGCGGGCCAGCTCGTCGGCCCGCTCGTTCTCGGGGTGCCCGGCGTGACCCTTGACCCACAGCCACTCGACACGGTGACGGGCGGCGCTCTCGTCGAGCCGGCGCCACAGGTCGGCGTTCTTGACCGGCGCCTTGGCCGCGGTCTTCCAGCCGCGCGCCTTCCAGCCGTGGATCCACTCCGAGATGCCCTTCTGCACGTACTGGCTGTCGGTATGGACGCGGGCCTGCACCGGCCGCTTCAACAGGTCCAGCGCGCGGATCACCGCCAGCAGTTCCATGCGGTTGTTGGTCGTCGCCGGGTCGCCGCCCCAGATCTCCTTCTCGTGCCCGCCGCTGCGCAGGATCGCGCCCCAGCCGCCGGGGCCCGGATTGCCGCTGCAGGCACCGTCCGTGTAAATGTCCACCTGTTCCGAATTCACTGCCTGATCGCTTCCTTGTGGTTCTTCTGTACCGCCGGCGAAAGCCGCTTGGCGGCGGCGCGCGCTTCGCGCCAGTTGGGGGTGATGAGCCGCATGCCGCGTACCCTCTTGACGGCCTGCAGCAGATAGACGCCGCCGGCGAACGGCCACCAGCGGTCGCCGGCCTTGTCCATGAAGGACCAGCGCTGGATCCAGCGCGGGTCCGACACCGCCGGCGCGTAGCAGCCGAACGCGCCGGCCTGGGTCTCCAGGCTGAGCAGGGTCAGCCAGTCCTTCAGCCGCGGCACCGACAGGTAGTTGCCCTGCCACGGGAACACGCCCTTGCGCGACAGCCGGCGGCGCAGCCCCCACAGGCTATAGGGGTTGAAGCCGGTCACGACGACGCTGCCCTCCGGCACCAGGACGCGCTCGACCTCGCGCAGCACCTGGTGCGGCTGTGGCGAGAATTCCAGCACGTGGGGCAGGATCAGCAGATCGATGCTGGCCGATTCGAACGGCAGTTCCCACGGCCGGGCCAGCACGCCGGCCGCTGCGGCCGGCTCGGCGGCACAGCGCATGTGCCAGGGCATCCGGTTGCAGCGCAGGAAGTCGAAGCACGGCAGGCCGATCTGTACCGCGTTGAAGCCGAAGATGTCCGCCACCACCTGGTCGAACCGGCCCTGCTCCCAGTCGAACACGTAGTGTCCCGGGGGGCTCGCGAGCCAGCTTTCGATTTCGGCCATTGACATGGAGAGCAGGTGGAAGACAATCGGCGGGATGGAGATTACCCCCCTTCCCGCGTTTTCCGATAATTACCTGTGGCTGATCCGCCAGGGCAGCGACGCCGTCGTCGTCGATCCGGGCGACGCCGCGCCGGTGAAAAGCTACGTGGCAGCCCACGGCTTGCGGCTGGCGGCGATCCTGATCACCCATCACCATGCCGACCACGTCGGCGGCATCGCCGCGCTGGCCGACGGCACGCTGCCGGTGTACGGGCCGGCGGCCGAGCGGATCGCCGGCGTCAACCGGCCGCTGGCCGACGGCGACCGGGTCGAAATCACCTCCCCGCGGCTGAGCCTCGAGGTGATCGAAGTGCCGGGCCACACCCGCGGCCACATCGCCTATCTCGGCGACGGCCTGCTGTTCTGCGGCGACACGCTGTTCAACGGCGGCTGCGGGCGGCTGTTCGAGGGCACGGCGGCCCAGCTGCACGCATCGCTGCAGCGGCTGGCGGCGCTGCCGCCGCAAACCCGCGTCTGTTGCGCGCACGAATACACGCTCGCCAACCTGCGCTTCGCCTGCGCCGCCGAGCCGGACAATCCGCAGCGCGACCGCTACCTGGCGGAATGCGAGGCCTTGCGTCGGGCCGACAGGCCGACGCTGCCGACCACGATCGCCGAGCAACGCCGGGTCAATCCCTTCCTGCGCTGCGATTCAGCCTCGGTGCGGAGCGCGCTGTCGATGCCGTCGGCACCCGATGTCGAGGTGTTTGCCGCGCTGCGCGGCTGGAAGGACCGTTTCTGACCCCCGGCCGTCGTGCTCAGGCGATGGCCGCGCCCGCGTCACCGGCATCGGGCGGGAGCGCATTGCGGCACACGCGGTTGCGACCTTGCCGCTTGGCTTCGTAGAGCGCCCGGTCGGCCTCCTCGATCAAGCCTTCCGGCCCTTCGCATCCGCTTCCGGGCAGCGTGCTCGCAAGCCCGACACTGATCGTCACGCCAGCGGCCGTCATCGAGTGCTCGTGGGTGATGCCCAGCGCCTCGATCGAACGCCGCATTTCCTCGGCGACGGCCAGCGCGCCGCCGGCATCCGTTTGCGGCAGCAACGCGACGAATTCCTCGCCGCCGAAACGGGCCACCAGGTCGGCCGGCCTGCGCAGCCTTCCCGCCAGCGCCTGGGCGACGGCTTTCAGGCATTCGTCACCGGCCTGGTGGCCGTAGTTGTCGTTGAACTGCTTGAAGCAATCCACGTCCACCAGCAACAACGATATCGGCGAGCGGTTGCGCGCCGCGCGCCGCCATTCCTTCCCCAGCGTGTCGTCGAAACAGCGCCGGTTGGAGATACCGGTCAGGCCGTCCACCGCCGACAGCCGCATCAATTCCCGGTTCGCCTCGTCGAGCTTGCGCGTCAGCACCAGCAGCGAATAGCGCATCTGGGCGATCCGCTGCATCGCCCTCACCTTGGCCCCCAGCACCACCTCGGAGACCGGCTTGATCAGGTAGTCGTCGCCACCGACCTCGATGCCCTTGTCCAGATCTGCGTCGCTGGTCCGGGCGCTCAGGAAGATGATCGGCGTCCATTCGCCGTTGCGCTCCATCTGGCGGATGCGGCGCGCCACCTCGAAGCCGTCCATGCCGGGCATGATGATGTCGAGCAGCACCACGTCTGGCTTGTGCTGCCGGAAGGCGGCGATGCCGGCTTCGCCGTCGCGCGCGTGCAGCGACTCGATGCCCATCTTCGCGAGCTGGTGGCAGACCAGCGTCGCGCTGGTCACGGTGTCTTCGATGACTAAGGCCTTCATGCGCTGAGGAATCCTTTGCCCCAATCCGGTCACGGCCTAAAGGTTAGCGCATGTAAGCCATGGTGCGATCCGGATGTGATCCCGTTTTCCGCCGCATACCGCGATTTTGGCGCAGCGCCGCCCCGCCCGCGCCACGGGCTTCCGGCCGATGCCGCGCCGGTCCGGGCGGCAGGCTCGATGCAGTGCGCGCCGCAGACCGCTAAAATCGTTGCTCCCCCAACTCCGGCCCCGAGGTGCGAATGGCGCGTTGCCGCCCACTAGCGGTTCTGCTCTGCCTGTTCGTCGCCGCCGCCGCGCTGCCGGGCGCGGCCGGGGCGGTCGACGGCGAACTGGGGCCGGACGTCGTCGCGCCGGCGGAGCAGGACACGGCCAGTGCACACGACGAGAGCGATCCGGCGCCGGACGGCTCGGCCGGCGGCAGCGGTCTGACGGTCAGCATGCCCGAGGTCATGGTCGTGCCAGAATTCCCGTCGCGCGTACCGACCATCGACCTGACCAACGACGCGATCGATATCTGGGACAGGATCCGGCGCGGCTTCGGCATGGCGGACCTGAAGACCGACGAGGTGGACAAGCAGCAGCTCGCCTACCTCAGCAATCCCGACTTCCTGAACCGCGCCTTCGAGCGGGCCCGCCCCTTCCTCTACCTGATCGTCGACGAACTCGAGGAACGCGGCATGCCGACCGAGCTGGCACTGCTGCCGATGGTCGAGAGCGCCTACAACCCGCGCGCCTTTTCGCGCGCCCGCGCGGCCGGCCTGTGGCAGTTCATCCCCAGCACCGGCAAGGTCTACAACCTGGAACAGAACGTCTGGGTGGACGAGCGGCGCGACGTGGTCGCATCGACCGGCGCCGCGCTCGACTACCTGCAGTACATCTACGAGATGTACGGCGACTGGCACCTTGTACTGGCCTCCTACAACTGGGGCGAGGGTGCGGTCGGGCGGGCGCTCGAGCGCAACCGGGCGGCCGGCAAGCCGCTCGAGTACGCGCATCTGTCGATGCCGCGCGAGACGAGCCAGTACGTGCCGCGACTGCAGGCGTTGAAGAACATCGTCGCGCAACCGGAGCTGTTCGGCATCGAGCTGCCCTATGTCGCCAACAAGACGCTGTTGGCGACGGTGGACAGCCCGCCCGGCATCGATCTGGCGGCCGCGGCGGAATTCGCCGACATTTCGCTGGAGGAATTCGTCGCGCTGAATCCGTCCTTCAAGCGCCCGGTGATCCCGGACGGCACGCAGCCGATCGTGCTGCCGGCCGACCACGTCGAGACCTTTCGCGCCAACCTGGCCCTGTCCGGCGATGCGGTGACGCGCTGGCGCAGCTACAAGATCCAGCGTGCCGACACGCTGGCCAAGGTGGCGCACCGGTTCGGCTTGAGTCCGGCCGCGCTGGCCGACATCAACCGCATTTCCAGGGGCGCCGGCCTGCGTCCCGGCGGCACGCTGCTGGTGCCGGTGGGCGGCGACGTCGATGGTGCCCTGCGCGCCGCCCGCCTGATGCCGGACGAACCCAAGCCGCCCCGCAAGCACAGACGCTACCGGCGTCACCGCAAGAAGAAGCGCTGAAGCGCGACCCGGCGCGCCGAATTTCGAAAAACCTGTTTGCCAACAGGGCCTTATTTGTTGCAACCTGAGCCTCGTTGTCAAAATCGGGCGCTAACGTGTCGATTTCGCTCTGCAACGAGGACTACTGGACCGAACTGGCCGGCACCGTGACGCGCCAGGCCGGCAGCCTGCACCTGGACTGCGTGCGCACCAAGCTGGCCGACCTGAAGCAGCGGGTGCAGATTCGCCACCCCTGCGTGGACCGGATCGCGTTCGCGCTCTACGACCCGATCGAGGACGCCATCAAGGGCATCCTCGGCCACGGCCCCGACGGCGTCCTGCCGGCCTGCGGAACGCGAGCGCTGTCGGATCTGCCGGCGCTGGCACGGCAGGCGCAAAGCCGCGCGCCGCTGGCCCGCAACGACCTGCAGCAAAGCGATGCCGCGATGGATCCGCAGCTCGCGTGGCTGCGGGCGGAAGGCTACCGCTCCAGCCTGACCGTGCCGGTCGAACAGGAACAGCGGCTGCTGGGCTTCCTGATGCTCGACTCGCGCCAGGCGAAGGCGTTTCCGCAGCCGGTGGTGGACGATCTGCTGCTGCTCGCCCACCTGCTGGGCATCATCGTGCGGCAGGAACTGGCCTCGGTCGAAATGCTGATCGGCAGCCTGCGGCTGGCCAGACAGTTCGCCCACCTGCGCGACATCGAGACCGGCTCGCACCTGGACCGGATGTCGAGCTACGCGCACCTGATCGCCCGCGAGATCGCCCAGGCCGCCGGCCGCGGTGCCGAATTCGTCGAGTTGCTGCGGCTCTTCGCGCCGCTGCACGACATCGGCAAGGTCGGCGTGCCCGACCAGATCCTGCACAAGCCCGGGCCGCTCGACGAACACGAGCGCCAGGTGATGAATTCGCACGTGCCGCTCGGCGTCGCGATGGCCGACCGGCTGGTGGGCGACTTCGATCTGCAGGGGCTGGCCAGCGTCGCCATCATGCGCAACGTCATCGCCCACCACCACGAACTGATGGACGGCAGCGGCTATCCGGGCCGCCTGCAGGGCATGCAGATTCCGCTCGAGGCGCGCATCGTCGCCACCGCCGACATCTTCGACGCGCTGTCCTGCAAGCGCAGCTACAAGCCGGCGTGGACTTTCGACGACGCGATCGACGAAGTCCGGCGCATGGCGGGCCGCAAGCTCGACGAGGATTGCGTCGCGGCATTGATCCGCTGCCGAGGCGAGGTGGAGCGGATCCACCGCGAATTCCACGAGGCGGCCTGAGGCCACGCGGCAAGAACGATACAGTGTTGCGCGCAGACGTCCGAGGCCGGCTGAAGCCGGCCCTACCGGGAAACACGCCTAGGTCGGGCTCGTAGGGCCGGCATCAGCCGGCCAGCGGCGCTACGTCAGGCGGCCTTCTCAGCCTTCAGCAGTTCCGACAGCCACTCGCGCTGGCACAGCCTGCGGCGCTTGGCCTCGATCGCGGCCCGGATGCGGGGCGCGATCTGCTCGAACGGCGGCACGCCTTCGGCGCGGATGTCGTCACAGCGCAGCAGGTGAAATCCCAGTTCGCTCTCCACCATCTGCGACAGCTCGCCGACCCGCATGCCGAACAGCGTCTCCTCGATCTGCGGGTAGAGCTGGCCGCGCGTGAATTCGCCCAGCATGCCGCCGTCCAGTGCGGTCGGACATTCCGAGTGCTTCATCGCCTGCTCGGCGAAGCGCTCCGGCTTCTTCAGCAGGCGCGCGCGGATCTGCCCGATCCTGGCCTCCGCCCTGTCCCGCGTGTTGTCGGCGAACTGCGGGCTGACGGTGATCAGGATGTGCGACACCTTGCGTCGCTCCGGCATCCGGTAGCTCTCGCCGCGCAACTGGTAGTGCAGTTGCACGTCCAGCTCGCTGACGGCGGCCGAGCGCGACGAGATCTTGTCCAGCACCGCGTCCACCCGCAGCTCGCGGGCCAGCGCCTCGCTCAGTGCCGTCAGGTCGAATCCCTGTGCCTCCAGCGCGGCCTCGAAGGCGGCTTCGTCCTCGTATCGACCCTGCAGTTGGGACACCGCCTCGTGCACGGTGACTTCCGGCAGCATCACGTCCTTCGCCTCCGGCGCCGACAGCACGCGCGACTCGATCATCGCCTGGCGCTGCACCGAGGCCGCCAGCTTGCCGCGCTGCTTGCCGTCGAGTTCCGACGGCGCACACTTGAACATCGCATGCGAGAGCTTGAACGCCATGTAGGCCATCACGCCCCGCTCATTGGTCGGATTCATCGCCTACCTCCGCGTCGTCCGCGCCGGCCGCCACCGGCGAGGTTTCCAGCGGTGCCAGCACCCGCTCCGGCACCTGCAGCACCCAGCCCGGGAAATGCACCTGGTACTGGGGTCCGCCCTCCATGTCGCGCAACACCTTCAGCACTTCGCCGATCGCGCCCTGCTCGGCCCGCAGCTCGCCGCCGACCACCAGTCGCATCGCCGCACGCACCTTCTCGCGCGATTCGAAGCGGCTCGGCACCCAGGGTTCGTCGATGCCGATCAGTTCCTCCTCGCGACAGCCGACGACGCGGCCGTCGACCTCGCCCGGCACGCCGGTGTCGAGGAAGGCCACCGTGTAGATCAGCTGGTCCTGCAGGAAGGCGCCGACGTCGCGCACGTAGCCGGTGGCGCCGCGGCGCACCAGCAGCTTGCCGGTCGCCAGGCCCGGATAGGTGCCGTCGTTGCGCACGTTGCGGGTGACGCGCACGGTGGCGCCGAAATCGAATCGCGGCATCATGCGCTTGCTTCCTCCGGCTAGCGGCCCAGCAGGGATTCCAGCGGCACGAATGCCACCTGCGGCTCGTGCATGCGGAACACCTTGAAGACCTTTTCGTCCAGCGGCGTGGACTCGACGAAGTCCTGGTAGGCGCGCTCGAGCAGCGCCTTGTAGGCCGCCATGCGGACCGCGTCGTCGCCCTGCGGCACGCCCTGCCCGGCCAGGTAGTCGTGGTAGCGCTGCAGGATGTGCAGGCGGCTGACATGCACGACTGCGGGGTCGAACGGCACGCCGAAGTAGTTCAGGAAATCATCGGCGCTTTCCAACTCGTCGAGGGCCTAGTCAAGACTCGGTTGTTCAAGCATGTGGCTGCTCCCATCGGTTCGATGTCGGGACCTTCAGGCCATCGACAGTTTGCGGTCCGGCGCGCTGTCGCCGTCCTCGGAATCGGTACTCTGCAGCAGCGCCAGCAAGGGCTTGGCACCGAGCCGGTCGTGCTGGTCCAGTTCCAGCAGTTTCTCCAGCATCTGCCGGCCGACGCCGAGCCGGCCGTCGCGCAGCGCCAGCACCGCGCGGGCCTTCAGCGCCAGCAGCCAGAAGCGCAGCAGGCCGATCGAGCGGCTGGCGGCGCAGGCCAGCGCCATCTCGTCGGTGAGCGGCCAGTCCTCCGGCAGCCCGAGGCGGCTTGCGGCGACCTGCATCGCACGCACCGCGACGACGTCGGCGTCGGACAGGCGATGCTTGTAGAAGTAGTAGCGATACAGGCCGACCAGCACCGTCAGCTGCTCCGGCGCCAGGAAGTAGGCCTTCAGCAGCGGCAGTTCGCTGCCGTCCTCGGCGTAGGCCAGCGCCGCATCGTTCATCAGGCCGACCACGGTCGGCGGACAGGGTTCGTCGAAGTACAGGCCGGCCGAATCGAAATCGTGCAGATCCATTTCAATGCCCGTCCCCGATGGCCATGTTCACCACGTGCTGGCCGGGGTTCTTCAGCACGCTGCCGCAGGAGCAGCCGCCTTCGCACGACTGCGCTTCGCTGGGGGGAGCCAGTCCGGCCTCCTCCAGGCGCTGCTCGAGTTCCTCGACGCGGTCGAGCAGGCAGGCCAGCGCCCGGCCGACCGGATCGGGAACCAGGTGGTGGTCGAGGTCGAAGCCGTCCGGGCTGCGCCCGCCCTCGCTGCGCACGATGCGGCCCGGGATGCCCACCACGGTGCGATTGGCCGGCACCTCGGTGACGACCACCGAGTTGGCGCCGACGCGCACGCCATCGCCGACGCCGATCGGCCCCAGCACCTTGGCGCCGGCCCCGATCACGACGCCGTCGCCCAACGTCGGATGGCGCTTGCCCTTGCGCCACGAGGTCCCGCCCAGCGTGACGCCGTGGTAGAGCGTGCAGTCGTCGCCGACCACCGCGGTTTCGCCGATCACGACGCCGGTGCCGTGGTCGATGAACAGGCGCCGGCCGATGCGGGCCGCCGGATGGATGTCGATCTGGGTCAGCATCCGCGTCACGAACTGGATCAGCCGCGCCAGGTAGGGCAAGCGGTGCTTCCACAGCACGTGGGCCAGCCGGTACCACATCACGGCATGGACGCCGGGATAGGTGGTCAGCACCTCGAGCCGCCCGCGCGCCGCGGGGTCGCGCGCCAGCACCGAGTCGATGTCCTCGATCAGCAAGGCCAGCAGGCCCGGTGTCGGGGCTTCGACCGCTTCGGCGGTGCTCATCGCTCGGCCTCCTCAGGCGTAGGTTGGTGCGAAGGCCTTTTCCGGCTCGGCCTTCGGCCGGTCGCCGTCCCAGTAGGGCGACAGCTTGCGCAGCCGCTCGACGATCGGCGGCACCGCCTGGATCACCCGCTCGATCTCGCAGTCGCGCGTATCGCGCGACAGCGAGAAGCGCACCGTGCCGTGGGCGGCCGTGTAGGGAATGCCCATCGCGCGCATCACGTGCGACGGCTCGAGCGAGCCCGAGGTACAGGCCGAGCCGCTGGAGGCGGCGATGCCTTCCTTGTTCAGCAACAGCAGGATGGCCTCGCCTTCGATGTATTCGAACGCGATGTTGGCGGTGTTCGGTAGCCGGTTGTCCACGTCTCCGGTGGCGAAGGCGTTCGGCACGCGGGCCAGGATGCCCTCCTGCAACTGGTCGCGCATGCGCTTGACGGTGGTGTTCTCGAAGGCCATGTGGTCGAGCGCCAGCTCGGCGGCCACGCCGAGGCCGACGATCGCCGGCACGTTCTCGGTGCCGGCGCGGCGCCCGCGCTCCTGGTGCCCGCCGCGCAGCAGCGGACGGAAGCGCGTCGAGCGCTTCAGGTAGAGCACGCCGACGCCCTTCGGGGCGTGCAGCTTGTGACCCGAGATCGACAACATGTCGATGGCCGAACTCTTCAGCTCGATCGGCAGCTTGCCGACCGCCTGCACCGCATCGGTGTGGAACATGACGCCGTGCTCGTGGGCCAGCTCGGCCATCTGCTCGATCGGGAAGATCGTGCCGGTCTCGTTGTTGGCCCACATGAAGGAGGCGACCGCGACCTTCGGCGACAGTTTGCTGCGGTACTCGTCCAGGTCGATGCGGCCCTTGCCGTCCACCTGGACGCGATGCACCGTGTAGCCGTCCTTCTCGAGATGCTCGGCGAGGCTCAGCACGGCCGGGTGTTCGACCGTCGAGGTGATGATCTCCTTGCGCTCGGGCTGGGCCCGCAGCGCGGACAGGATGGCCGTCGAGTCGGACTCGGTGCCGCAGGAGGTGAAGATCACCTCGGAATCGTGCTCGGCGCCGATCAACGCCTGGATCTGAGCGCGTGCCTTCTTGACCGCCAGGCCGACCTTGTTGCCGAAGCTGTGCATCGACGAGGGGTTGCCGAACTGCTCGGTGAAGTACGGCATCATCGCCTCGACCACCTTCGGGTCGCACTGGGTGGTGGCGTTGTTGTCGAGGTAGATCGGTCCCATGGCTCAGGCCTCCGTCGCGCAGGCGGCGCCCTGCGCGTGCTTGTGGGCGCCGACCGGCACCACCTTGACGAACTCGCCCAGCGCCTCGATCAGCTTCTGCTGTACGCCGCCCAGCGTCACCGCCTCCATCTGGCAGCCGCTGCAGGCGCCCTTCAGGCTGACGTAGATGTTCTTGCCATCGACGTCGATCAGGTCGATGTCGCCGTGGTCGCGCTGCAGGTTCGGGCGGATCATCTCGATCGTCTGCTCGATCTTGCGGATCCGGGCCAGGTTGCCCACCGCCGGCGCCGGCGTCGGCCTGGCTGCCGGATCGAAGGTCTCGCCCCGCTCGGCCAGCACGCGGGTCAGGATTTCCTCGATGCCCTCGTGACAGGCCGCGCAGCCGCCGCCGGCCTTGGTGTAGTTGGTGACGTCCTCTACGGTGGAGAGCTCGTTGGCGCGGATCGTGTCCTCGATCAGCACCGCGTCGATCGCGAAGCACTTGCACACCAGGGCGCCTTCCTCGTGGTCGTCGCTCCACGCCGCGCCGCGGTAGTTGGCCACCGCCGCCTGCAGCGCCTCGCGCCCCATCACCGAGCAGTGCATCTTTTCCGGCGGCAGACCGTCGAGGAAATCGGCGATGTCCTGGTTCGAGACCTGCAGCGCCTCGTCCAGCGTCATGCCCTTGACCATCTCGGTCAGCGCCGAGCTGGAA
>JBNLET010000038.1:0-8965 GCA_050305135.1 Rhodocyclaceae bacterium
ACGCCGCGCTGCAGGCAGTGGACCGCGACGACTACCTGGAGCTGCGGCTCGGCTGGCACTTCTGACCGGTCGGCCTCGCCCGCCGGGCGATCGGAGGCGGGTTTCGCGAATGCTCTGGGGGGCCGGCGCGGAGGCCAGGGCTGCCCTCCGCCGTCCGCTCCGCCCCCGCCCCGAGGCGCCGTTCGATCGGCTAGAAAACCGCTACCGCACCGAGCACGAATCCGTCCGTCGACGTGCGCGCCTCGGTCTCCTGCAGCGAAACGGGCACCAACGGATTGTCGAGCGAAAAAGTGCCCAGCGGCACATCGGTTTCGGTCAACACCCAGGTCCGGTAACCGAAGGTCAGTGCAGCCCCTTTCAGTACCGAGCCCCCGAGCAGATTCGACAGGTTGTACGAAACGCCGATCTCGCCGATCTTGTAGTTGCCATTGAGCCTATCGTCACCGTCACTCAGGACGGTTTCGGTATCAAGCTTCGCCTTCCCGTAGGCAACGTTGCCATAAACCGAGAACGGTCCGGAAATCGGCGCACTAAAACTGATCCCGAGCAGCAGAGCCTTGACCCTTACCTCACTGCGCGGTATCAAATCCGTCGCCTTGGACTGTGTGCCCTTGCGATAGCCAAGCGAAAGAACCGTACTTGGAGTGATGTAGTAGCCGAAATTGACGTCGAGTTCTTCTCGATCGACGTCTCCGGACAGCGCACCGTCGCTGTCGAACCCTGTTTCCGGGAAATACGAGGCCGATCCGATGAAATCTCCGAAGCGCACACCGAGAAATGGGATCGGTACTACCTTCGTGGACGAGGTCGCGGTCTTGACTACTTCACGCGAAGCCAACGAGCCAGGATCTGCGGGATTGGCGAGAAAGAGTTCTCGATCGAGATAGAGGATGTCCCATTGGTTGGCCCAAAACCTCACACCGGCCAAGACACGGACCGGGCCAGCACTCGCGATCTCCTTTTCCATCGCGCCATCGCTCGAAGGGCCCCCTGCCGCTTGAGCAACAAGGGGGGACAGCGCCAGTGCCGAAATGGCAACCGACGCTATTTTGCTTCTCTTCATTGGCCGAACTCCTTCTTTTTGTTGGCTGCGCTTGATGCGCTAGAAACTAGGCAGTATCAATTGCTCCCTTCTGCTGCCTTCCGGTGAAGTGGTCGAGCTGCGGGTTTCCGTTCGCTTGCGATTGCTTTCCATCGTCAGCCGCTGAATTTCGGCGCGATACGCTTCCAGTTGGTCCGACTGCTGCTGCAATGTCTTCTGCATGCGCGACAGTTCGATGCTCTTGGTCCGGCTTTCTTCTTCCAGCCTGGCCCGCTCGTCCTGCGAGGCGCGGGCCGCCGTGAGGGCGTCGCGCGCCTCCTGCAGGCGCTGCTCGACATCCTTGCGCTGCGAGCCCTGCGTGCTGGCCTGCCTCACCAGTTCCTCGACGCGAAGCTCGAGATCGCGCACCGCCTTCGCGCCGCCCACCGCCTCCCGCCGCAGGCGCGCGTTCTCGGAGGAGACCTCCTCCAGTTCCTTCGCCAGCCTCTCCTTCTGCTCGCTGATGTCGCGAATCTTCTTGTCCAGCTCGGGATTGCTGCAGCCGGCCAGGCAGAACTGGGCCGAGTACGAAGAACTGCGATACGGAATCTGCTTGTCGCCGTACCTGTTGCGGGCTTCGTCTTCGACCCCCTGCGCCACCCGGCGCAGCATCTCGTCCAGCGTCAGGCCCTGGACGCCCATCTGCGACAGCAGGTGGCGCGTGAACAGGCCGTTTCGGCCGACGCCGTCGATGGCCGCGCCGTTCGGCGCGGTGGCGTATACCAGCACCGAGCCGACCGGCGGATCGACCCGCGCCAGGCCGGACTCCCAGCCCGTCGCGCCGGCCCGCTGGAACGGGTTGTCGCGGCAGGCGTCGAGCACGACGATATTGGGCGCATTCCTGGCCTCGGCCAGGCTGCGCAGCACGTAGCCGAGTTCGAATCCCTCGTAATCGACGTCCGGCGGCGTGCGGATTTCGGCATTCGTCGGAATCAGGTAGTTCTCGCCCCGCACCTGTATGCCGTGGCCGGCAAAATAGAAGAAACCCGCCGAACGGAAATCGAGGCTGGTCGCGAACTCCCTCACCGCATTGCGCATTTCCCGCTTCGACTCGATGTCGTACAGGCAGGTGGTTTCGAAACCCAGCTTCTGAAGAGAGGCGCAGACATCCTGTGCGTCATTGACGGCGTTTTTCAAGGCCGGCAGCGCGCGGTAACGCGAATTGCCTATCACGAGCGCCTTCCGGTCGAATTTCGCGGCGTTCGACGACACGACCGGCTCGGCAGCCGAGACGACGATGGCGCTCGCCATCGCCAGCACGCCCGCCAGGCGAAGCAGTCTTCCGATTGCAAGCGAGCTGAGAACCGGCCTCATCCGAAACACCATTACAAAATGCCCGGACCGCTGGCGGACAGGACCGAGGCGAGCGGGCGATCGAAGACGATCGCCGAGCAAGCCGCAAGCATCCGTCGCATCGAAACAGTCATCGCTGCAGCAAGATCGGGCCGAACGCCCTTGCCGTCAGCGCGCCAGACGCCCCACGGTCGTTCGTGCACCGCTCTGCCCCCCTCCTATCACCTGCGGATTCCACCACACATTTTCACGTTCGGCTACGGGCTTGGTCCGGTCTTGCCGCACTTTTTCAATTCTCCTGCGCGGCAAGGCGAATTGCCAGTGGCGCGTTTTGGCTCGCGCCCGGACACGATCGTCATGTATCCGCCGCTGCGCCGGCGAGCCATCGCGAATGCATGAACATTTTGGCCGGCAGGCCGTCTACTGCTTGCCGCGCGGCGAGGCGATGTCGGTCGGGGCGGCCGGCACGGCCGCGGCCGATCGCAACGACACCCCACCACCGCCTGCTCGCGTCGGCGCACCGACAATCAGCAAGAGGTCTGCATGAGCCGCCTGAGCGCGAAGGATTTCGCCCCCGAATTGCTCGAGCTGTACGACTTCTACGTCCATGGCCGGATCAGCCGGCGCGAGTTTCTCGACCGGGCCGCCAGGTTCGCCGTCGGCGGCCTGACCGCCGCTTCGATCCTGGCCTCGCTGAGCCCGGACTACGCGTTGGCGCAGCAGGTAGCCTTCACCGACCCCGACATCCATGCCGAATACCTCCGCTTTGCGTCGCCGCGCGGCCACGGCGAGGTGCGCGGCTATCTGGTGCGGCCGGCCAGGGCGGACGGCCCGCTGCCGGGCGTGGTCGTGGCGCACGAGAACCGCGGCTTGAACCCGTACATCGAAGACGTCGCCCGGCGGCTGGCCAAGGCCGGCTTCGTCGCGCTGGCGCCGGACGGTCTGAGCTCGGTCGGCGGCTATCCCGGCAACGACGAGCGCGGCCGCGAACTGCAGAGCCAAGTGGATCCGGAGAAGCTGATGAACGACTTCTTCGCGGCGATCGAGTACCTGCTCGCCGATGGCCGCAGCAGCGGCCAAGTGGGCATCACCGGCTTCTGCTACGGCGGCGGCGTGGCCAACGCGGCGGCGGTCGCCTACCCGGAGCTGGCGGCGGCGGTGCCGTTCTACGGCCGCCAGCCCCGGCCGCAGGACGTAGCCCGGATCCGCGCGCCGCTGCTGCTCCACTTCGCCGAGCACGACCCGCGCATCAACGCAGGCTGGCCGGCCTACGAGGCGGCGCTGAAGGCTGACGGCAAGACCTACGAGGCCTACATCTACCCGGGCACCACGCACGGTTTCCACAACGATTCGACGCCCCGCTACGACGAGGCGGCGGCGCGGCTGGCGTGGGACCGGACGCTGGCCTGGTTCCGCCGCTACCTGTCGGCCGCCGCGTGAGGCCCGGCGCCGCGACGCGGCGGCGGATCGACCTCACTCGCCGATCGCAGCCCCCAAGCCGGGCACGCGGCACGCCGATGCCGCGCGCACTTCCGCGCTGCCGGTCGGGCAGCGACCACGCTTGAAACGCCACGACGAACCTCCCCAATCGGGCAGTCCCCATATGTGGGTGCCGACTGGTTGAGTTGCCCCACCCGTTGGGGATTCAGTCCCCCATGATGTGTTCCGCGTCCGATCCGGCACCGGCGCGCCCATCGACGCCGCACGGCCGACCCGCCGCCGGGCGCCTGAAGAAGGTGTTTTCCGCCGCGCGGGAGGCGGCGCCGGGCCGCGACGGCCGTGCCGCGCCGGGCGCATCCGGCCGCGCGCGCGCCGCGCCGACAAGTCATGGCCGATCGGCCCGAATCGCCTTGTTTTCGAACGGTCGTCGCGTATTGAGACATTGCTTGCCGCGGCGGCCGCCGCCCCGTACGACGCGGCCGGACGGAAACGGCTTCGAGAAGGCGTTTCCAGGCCGGCGCCGTCATGTTGCCGCACTGGCACGACCGTTGCGTGGACTGGCTTGAGCCGACGCAGCTGCCCTTGTCTTCACCCGGGGCGATGAAGCCGGCAACCGGACTCCCAGCGAGCCGGTAGGAGACAACCGCAGGAGGGGATCATGAATGCCTGCCTCGATACCAAGTTGCTGCAGCGGGAAAACCGCGACTACGGCGGCACTGGCGGCGTAAGCGATGGAAATCGCGGCGCCGGATTCTCCCCGGCATTCCTCGACCGGGAAACCCGGCTCGTCTACGCCTCGTGCTTCGCCGACGGCCGACCCGCCCCGTTTCATCTGATCGACGGCCTGCCCGACGAACTGGTGATCGCCCGCTTCGCCAGCGGCCGCGTTTCGGCCATCAAGGCCAGCGTCGTTTCCGGCTTCGTGCGCGAAGAGCGCTTTTATAGCCGGGAGGAAGCCGCCCGCTGGATGACCAGCCGGCACAACTGAGCCCCGCCCGCCCGGAACGCCGGCACCAGACACGGCCGGCGCCGCGGACAAAGCCGCTCCGGACCTGCCGCTCGCCGAAGCGCCCCGCCCGCCGCCGGCCCTCGAACGACACGCCATAGCCCCGCCACCCGCGTCACGCGCCGCCCGGGCACCAGCCACCTCTCCGCTCCATCCCGCACCCGCCGTCGCCACCGATCGTCCAGCGCGAGCGGCCTTCCTCTGCTATTCCACCTTGGTAGCAATACCTCGTCCGAACCCCCGCAACAACCACTGGAGCGGACCATGAAGACGCATATCGAGATGTTGATGGAAATGGGCGTCGCAGCGACCGATGCCGCGCAATACATCGGCGACCTGGAAGACACGCTGCCGCGCTACGGCATCGCCGACTCGCGCCTGCGCCTGGCGCACTTCTTCTCGCAGGTGCTGCACGAATCCGGCCAGATGCGCTACGACAGCGAGAACCTGAACTACTCCGCCAGGGCCTTACGTGCAGTCTTCGGCAAGTACTTCGCAACCGACGGCCAAGCCGAGGCCTACGCCCGCCAGCCGGAGCGAATCGCCAACCGCGTCTACGCCAGTCGCATGGGCAACGGCGGCGAGGCCAGCGGCGACGGCTGGCGCTACCGCGGCCGCGGACTGCTGCAACTGACCGGCAAGAACAACTACAAGGCCTTCGCCAAGTGGCTGGGCGACGAACGCGTGCTGAGCGAGCCCGATCTGGTGGCGACCGACTACGCCGTCCATTCGGCCATCTACTACTGGGACAAGAACAAGCTCAACGCCATCGCCGACCGGGACGACGTCGTCACGCTGACGAAGCGCATCAACGGCGGCCTGAACGGCCTCTCGCACCGCCGGGAGCTGCTCAACAAGGCCAACGGCCTGCTGGCGATGCTGGACGTTGCGGCGACGCAGATGGCCTGACCGACACGCCCTGCAGTTGCATGCGAGCATGCGCACCGCACGCTTCGGCACCTCCGAAGCACAAGGCTGGCGCCGGGCAGCCGGCGCCGCAGGCATCCATCGGTCGCTGCAAGCGCAATTTGCAGTCTCGCATACGAATTGCATCGTTCAGATCCGCAACGGCGCTAGACTCGCAACTCGGTCGTTCGCGAGCAACTCAGATGGAATACCCCTTCAATTTCTGGCAAGACCCCGTACCGGCGAGCGTCGACGAGGCCTTCTCGATCATGCATCGGCTCGACAGCCGGCCCGGGCCGCAGAATCCGCTGTTCGCGGAACTCGCGCGGCGGCTCACGGCACGCTATCCGTGCCCGACCACGATCGACGAGGCCGAGGAGGAGACGGTGTGGAGCGACGGTCCGGTCGAGGTGCTCCGCGAGGGGCCGCTGTGGGGGGTGGGCGTCAAGGCCGAATGCCTTGAGGAGGCGATGCCGTTCGTGATCGACACCGCCCGCTCGCTCGGCCTGCCGACCTTCGACCCGACCCACGAGCAGGTCTTCCTGGCCGACGGGCGGGTGTTGACCCAGCCCGGCATGGATCCCCGCTTGCCGCAGCCCGAGCCGCCGAACCCGTTGATCGAATTGAGCTCGGAGGCGTCGAAGCTCGTGCGCGAGGAGCTGCGGACGATGATGGAGGCCGAGGGCTTCAAGACGCTGAAGGGGGAGGTGGCCTTCCGGCGCAGCTATCGCGACTGCAATCACGACGTCTACATCTGTTTCGGCAATGGTGATCGCCACGGTTACACGGTCGAGTTCTCGTATTGGGTGCAGATCAAGGCGCCGGCCGCACTCCGGCGACGCATCGAGGAGCGGGGACGACGCATCAAGCCGCTTTTCGTCGATTTCAAGGCGCTGCTGTGCGAGGTGCCGGATCCGCCCTTGCAGGAAAATTCGAGCACCGGGCTAGAGTGGTCGGTCGGTCGGCCGTACCGTCGCCGGGGCCAGGCAGGTGGCGCGCGAGCGGATCCTGCCGCTGGTGCGCGACGTGATCCTGCCGCGGCTGCGGCCCTATGACAGCATCGCGCGGCTGGACGATGCGGTGAACGGCTCGCGCGGCGGGCATGCCTGCTTTGCGGACCCCGATCGGGGGGGCGCGGAATCGAGGATCGTGTTGGCGCATCTCACCGGCAACCCGATCCTCGACCGGCTGGAGGCCTATCGGCGCGAGCAGGTCCGGCGCCCGAATCCCCAGTTGAATCCAAAGATCCATGCCTCGTTCATCGAAGTGCTTGAAAAGGTGCTCGATGCGATCGAGTACAGCAGCGCTGCCGAGCGGGGTGGCGCGTGAATATGATGGTTTGCGAGAGGCCGCGCGCGACGAGGCGCGGGAGGTGCTCGAGGAATACGGCCGTTGCGGCAGGAAGATCTACAACCCGAGCACGAGCTGCTGCTAGGCTTGCCCGCCCGGCGGGAGAACACCGATCCAGCCCCTCGATACCAAGAACGGATAGCCACCGATCGCGCTGGCGGCGGCCATCGAAACATGACATGCCAATGGCCAGGGCAATGATCCGTACGCAGCCGCAAGCCACAGTCTCTTCTATCTGCTCAACATGAATAGGGTCGGCAGGCTCCGCCTCGGCGGGCTGGACGACGTCTCGGCACTTTTCAGCATGTACGCCGTGCATCTCGACCCGCTGCACGGGAGCATGAAGGGCGCGATGGTCTGGGCGGCCTGGATCGAAGGGCCGGAATTCGACGTCGCCATGGCTTCGGACAATCCGTGCGCCCTCATCTCCAGCGCCGAGCGCTACGCGGACCCCAATGCGCCGAGCATTCAGGGCGTGCCCGGTCACTGTACGTTCGACTATCACCGCGTGATCTCATTCTGGCCGAATTGACGTGTCCGCCTGAGCGCCGCGCCACGCCCGAAGCGCGTGGGACCCGCGGCGCGAAGCGGCTGCAATTGCCCCAAGTTTCCGGTCGCGTGCCAAGGATCCCGACCGGCGATCGCGACTGCACAGAGCGTCGCGCCTTGAATTGCCGCGTCTGCGGCAAGCATCTCGTCCCGCTCCTCGATCGGGCAGCGGGCGCTTCGGGTTCGGGCCTGTGCCCCCTCGAAGGTCGATCGCCCGCCACGACAAGTGATTGCCGACGTCGTCGGAGTGGTCTTCCAGACGCCGCAAACGAATATCCTTGTGCGGGTCACCACCGTTCAGACCGGTCCGCCACGAAGACATGAACAGCCTGAATTCACCCTTCGCCAGCCTCGTGTGGTCGCAACGCTGGGTGCTGCTGGGCGTTCTCGTGGCCGTATCGGCCTGGGTGATGCTGCGCCGAATCGGCCCGATCGACCAGATACTGCAGAGCCGGGTGCCGGGGGGCATCCTGGCCTTCGAGTTCTCCTGGTCGGGGGAACGGGCGGCCGCGATCCTGCAGGCATGGCACGGGCTGGAGGATCAGGTTCGACGTCAGACCTGGTGGGACTACCTGTTCCTGCTGTGTTATCCCCCCGCGCTCTCGCTCGCCTGCGCGATGCTGTCCGAGGCCGACCACAATCCGGTGGCGATGATCGGCGCGTTCGTGGCCTGGGCCGTGTTGGCCGCGACGCCGCTCGACGCCACCGAGAACCTGGCGATGCTGCGGATGTTGGCGCACGGGGCCTCCGAACCCCTTGCCAAGCTCGCCACCTGGTGTGCCGGCCTCAAGTTCACGCTGTTGCTGGCGGCGGTCGGCTACCTGCTGACGGCCGGAGCGGCGACGCTGGTGCGTCGGTTCGCGCTGCAGTAGCGGCACGAGTGGAGCGCGTGCGCTCGGTGGCTGGGAAACGCGGGCGACGAGTTTGTGTCGCCCAAGACATGTTCCTTGTCGCGGGCCGAAGTCCGATCTTCGGCTACAGCCGTTCGGTAGGCGCGGAGAGGAACACAGGTTCGGATGTCGTTGCCGGCGTACGCCCGACAGCGCGGATGCGACGATGTCGGGCCGAACCCCATGCCTTCGGAATCCCATGTCTTGGCGTGCAACCGTACGAGACCTGATTCCATGGCTTGCGACGACCCCATGGCTTGCACCACCGGCCGGCAAACCCCTCCGACCTTCCCAAGCGACCAGCTTTTCCTGGCGCACCTTGCCCGAAATCCATGCCTTGCATGTCGGTCAGCGGCCGTCGGGAGGATCGGCGATTGGTAGATGCTGGATTTCAGGACCTGGTACCGGCCCGGTGAAACCTATGGTTCGCCCGGCTGCGCCTTCGCGGCG
>JBNLET010000039.1:0-28484 GCA_050305135.1 Rhodocyclaceae bacterium
CCGAGGCTGACCGTCGTGCCCCAGGTGTAGACCAGGTCGGGCGCCTGGCGCCGGATCTCGTCGACCACCGCGGGCAGTCGCGCGCGGTCGCGGCCGATGTCGTGCCAGAGGAGCTCGGCCGGGATCCGCCGTGCCGCCAGATAGGCCTCGAAACCGTCCTCGACCCGGGTCCGGCCGCGGTAGGTGACGCCGGCGATGCGATACGGCCGGCGCGCGGCGGCCAGCGGCGGGGCGGCCACCGCCAGCGCCAACGCGCCGGCAGCGGCCAGCAGCCGTCGCCGGCGGGTGTCCGGTCGCGCCGGCGTCGGCGCGCTCATGCCGCGGCTCCGCGCTGCAACGCGGCAGCAGCGGGGGGCGCGCGCAACCCCAGCCGGGTCACCAGCGCACAGGCCAGCGCAGCCAGGCCGAGCGCCACGAAGGTGCCCTTGAATCCCGCGCCGGCCAGCAGGGCGCCGGCCACCAGCGGCCCGGCCGCGTTGCCCAAGCGTTCCAGCATGCGATAGGCGCCGTAGACCGCGTCGACGCCGTGGGCGGCGATCTCGCCGCGGCACAGTTCGCCCACCAGCGCCGCCTGCGCCGAGATCGACAGCGCCTGCCCCAGCCCGAGCAGGCCCACCAGCGCAAACAGGCCAGCCAGGGCCGGTAGCGCCGCCAGCAGCAGGCCCCCGGCCGCGGCCACGCCGAGGCCGCCGGCGACCAGGGCCACGCGCCGCGCAAAGCCCTCGCCGTGGCGCGCCGCCAGCGGCACCAGCAACACCATCAGCAGGCCGTAGAGCATGATCAGCCGGCCCGCCATGGCCTGGCCGTAGCCCAGGTCGGTGACGTACAGCGGCACCAGGTAGAACAGCACGCCGATCAGCAGGATCTTGGCCGGGATCGCCGCGAACAGCGTCAGCAGCGCGAAGCGGCGATTGGCCAGCAGTTGCAGCAGCCCGGCCATGCTCTCGGCCGCCGGTGCCGCCGCCCTGGCCGCCGCGGCCGGCAGCGAGCGCATCGGCAGCAGCGCCAGCAGGCACAGCAGCGCCGACACCGCGAAAGTTTGGCGCTGGCCGAGCTGGTCGGCGAGGATGCCGCCGATCGACGGTCCGCACACGGTGGCCGCCATGATCGCGCCGACGAAGACGCCGAAACCGCGGCTGCGTGCGGCCTCGCCGACGTGCTCGAGCACATAGCCCTGGCCGGCCGCGAACACCAGCGCATAGCCGACCGCGCTCAGCGCACGCCAGCCGATCAGGTCGATCAGGCCCTGCGCCAGCGCGCTGCCGACGAAGCCCAGCGCGCCGATCAGCGCACCGACCAGCAGCGCCCGGCGGCGGCCGATGCGTTCGCTCCAGCGGCCGAGCAGCGGCTGGCCCAAGGCGACGATCAGCATGAAGATCGCGATCGGCAGGCCGACCACCAGCGGCGTCGCGGCTTCGCCGCCCGCGCCCGCCAGCCGGCCGATGTAGCCGGGCAGGCAGGGCCGGGTCAATTCCTCGGCCAGGATGAAGGTGAACATCGGTGCCCGGATGCGCATCAGGTCGGCATCCGGCGCGGCTCCGGCGGTGCCCGTGACGTGGCGCACCAGCTCGCCGGCCAGCACCAGCGCCACCACCAGCACCACCGCCACGTCCAGCCCCATGTCGGTGATCAGGCCGCGCACGAAGGCCGGATCGATGCCGAACAGCAGCCGGCCGTAGGTCTCGCCGCCGGCCGCCAGCGGCACCTCCGCCTGCCCGCCGGCAGGCGCCCGGCCGATGGCCGGCGGCAACTCCCCGTCCGCGAACAGCACCCGGCCGTCGCCGTCCAGCGCCGCGGCGTAGGCCAGTTCGGCGTTGTGGCTGCGCAGTTCGCCCAGCGCCGCCTCGACGCCGCGCAGCTCGCGATACTCGAAGCCGGCCGCGCTCGCGCGCTCGAACAGGCCGGCCAGGCTGACGCCGAGCGACTCGGCCTTGCGCACCGCCTGCGGAATCAGTTGTTCGCTGAAGGCCTGCTGGGCGAGCAGGCCGAAAGCCCCCATCGCCAGCAACAGCGGCAGCAGGCAGGCCGCGGCCACCGGCCAGCGCGGCGCGGCCGGCGAGACTGCGGCCGGCCGCCGCGTCAACCAGCCGAGCGAGGCCAGCGACAGCAGCGCCGCCAGGCCGAAATACAGCCCTGCCGCCGGCAGCAGGCGACGATCCGCCGCCGCCATCGCGCCGCTCAGCTCATCCTCGGCGTACTGCAGGCCGACATGACCGATGACCAGGCCGTAGCCGGTGCGCAGCGTGACGCCGGCCACCCGTTGGTCGGCCAGCGCAGCCGACCAGGACCCCTCGCCGGCGTGCTGCGCCGCCGCCCGCACCGCGCCGGGCACCTCCCGGCCGGCCCGCCCCGGCGAGGAGCTGGCGATGACGCGGCCGTCGCCGTCGAACACGTCGATCGTGCCGATCAGCGGCTCGGCCTCGCGGTGGCGCGCCAGCAGCGCCGGCAGCGTATCGAGTTCGGCCAGGTTGAGGCCCAGCCCCTGTGCCCGCTCGACGCTGCGCGCCAGTTCGCGGCCGGCGGCCAGCACGCGCGCTTCGATGATCTGCGACAAGCCCTCCTGCAGCTTGGCGCGCGTCAGCAGCGTCGCCATCAGCGCGCCGAACAGGCACACCACCAGCGCAACGAGGAACAGCCGCCGGACACTGCCGGGCGCGGAAGCTGTTTCGGGCCTTGACGACATGCGCGTACCTGTTTGGAAACCTTAGGAAACTTCGGCAGTCGCCGGCCAGTCTTTATCGCTTTCGGCGTATCGCAGCGCGATTCGGAGCGGCGGCCTGCGCCGGCCCGTCGACGCCGGACGACCGATCATGGCATCGTAGCTGCCCGGACACCCGCTCGAGGAGACGCATCGATGCCACGCTTCGCAGCGAATCTGACCATGCTGTTCAACGAAGTGCCCTTCCTCGACCGCTTCGAGGCGGCCGCCTCGGCCGGTTTCAAGGGCGTCGAGTTTCTTTTTCCGTACGAATGGCCGGCCGAGGTGCTGGCCGAGCGGCTGGCCCGGCACGGCCTCGTGCAGGTGCTGCACAACCTGCCGCCGGGCGACTGGGCTGCCGGCGAACGCGGCATCGCCTGCCATCCGGCGCGCCGCTCGGAATTCCAGGACGGGGTCGGGCGTGCGATCGAGTACGCCGCCGCGCTCGGCTGCCCGCAACTGAACTGCCTGGCCGGCATCGCGCCGGCGAGCGAGGATCCGCAGCGGCTGTGGCAGACCTTTGCCGACAATCTGCGCCATGCCGCGGCCGAACTGAAGAAAGCCGGACTGCGCTTGCTGATAGAGCCGATCAACCATTTCGACATTCCTGGCTTCCTGCTCACGCACACCGCGCAGGCGGCCGTGCTGCTGGAAGAAGTGGGCGCCGACAATCTGTATATCCAGTATGACATCTATCATGCGCAGCGCATGGAGGGTGAGCTGGCCGCCACGATCGCCCGCCACCTGCCGCGCATCGCCCACATGCAACTGGCCGACAATCCGGGCCGGCACGAGCCCGGCAGCGGCGAAATCAACTTCCCGTTCCTGTTCGGCGAGATCGACCGGCTGGGCTACGATGGGTGGATAGGCTGCGAGTACCGACCGGCCGGCGACACCTGGGCCGGGCTCGGCTGGCTGCCGCGGTGAGCCGCGGCGACCCGCCAGGGCACCGAAGGAGGAGGCATCGATGGCGAAGATCGGCTTCATCGGACTCGGGATCATGGGCCGGCCCATGGCGGCCCACCTGATCGCCGCGGGCCACGAGCTCTACCTGCACAGTCGCAGCGGCGTCGCGGCCGATCTGACCGGGGCCGGCGGCAAGGCCTGCGGCAGCGCCGCCGAAGTGGCCGCGGCCGCCGACGTCGTCATCGTCATGGTGCCCGACACGCCGGACGTCGAGAAGGTGTTGTTCGGCCAGGCCGGCGTCGCCGAGACCCTCGGCACCGGCAAGGTGGTGGTGGACATGAGCTCGATCTCGCCGGTGGCGACGCGCGATTTCGCCCGCCGCATCAACGAGCTGGGCAGCCGCTACCTGGATGCACCGGTGTCCGGCGGCGAGGTCGGCGCGCGCAACGCGGCGCTGACGATCATGGTCGGCGGCGAGCCGGAGATCTTCGAGCAGGTGCTGCCGATCTTCCGGCTGATGGGCAAGAACATCACGCTGGTCGGCGGCAACGGCGACGGCCAGATCACCAAGGTCGCCAACCAGATCATCGTCGCGCTGACCATCGAGGCGGTCGGCGAGGCCTTGCTGCTGGCCGCCAAGGCCGGCGCCGATCCAGCGCGGGTGCGCGAAGCGCTGATGGGCGGTTTCGCCAACTCGCGCATCCTCGAAGTGCATGGCGAGCGGATGATCAAGCGCGGCTTCGATCCGGGCTTTCGCATCGAGCTACACCAGAAGGACCTCAACCTGGCCCTCGCCACCGCGCGCGAGCTCGGCATGGCGCTGCCGAACACCGCCACCGCGCAGGAATTGTTCAACGCCTGCGTGGCCCACGGCGGACGGGCCTGGGACCACTCGGCGATGGTGCGGGCGCTGGAGACGCTGGCCAACCACGAGATCGGAAGCTAGCGGGATGGATCCGCGCGCCATCCTCCGCGAGATGTTCGACGCCGCCATCCAGGCGGCCCGGCCGGAAGCCTGCATTCCGCCCCACCTGCCGGCGCCGCCGCGCGGCCGCAGCGTCGTCATCGGCGCCGGCAAGGCCTCCGCGGCGATGGCGCAGGCATTGGAGGCGCACTGGCCGGGCGAGCTGTCCGGCCTGGTGGTGACGCGCTACGGCTACGCGGTGCCCTGCCGGCGCATCGAGATCGTCGAGGCCGCCCACCCGGTGCCCGACCAGGCTGGCCTCACGGCCGCCCGGCGCATGCTCGAGCGGGTCGGCGGGCTCAGCGCGGACGACCTGGTGATCTGCCTCATCTCCGGCGGCGCTTCATCGCTGCTGCCGCTGCCGGCGACCGGGCTCGACCTGGCGGCCAAACAGCAGATCAACCGCGAGCTGCTGCGCTGCGGCGCGACGATCGGCGAGATGAACTGCCTGCGCCGCCACCTGTCGTCGATCAAGGGCGGCCGGCTGGCCGCGGCCTGCCACCCGGCGCGGGTGGTCAATCTGCTGATTTCCGACGTGCCCGGCGACCGCCCGACCGACATCGGCTCCGGACCGAGCGTGGCGGATCCGAGCAGTTGCGCCGACGCGCTGGAGATCGTCGACCGCTACCGCATCGCGCTGCCGGCCCCCGTCCGCCGTTTGCTGGAAAGCGGCGAGGGCGAATCGGTGAAACCGGGCGACGAGCGCGTCGCCGGGGTCGAAACCCATCTCGTCGCGACGCCGCAGATGGCGCTGCTGGCCGCGGCGGGCGTGGCCGCACGCCACGGCATCAAGCCGGTGGTGCTGGGCGACAGCCTGGAGGGCGAGGCGCGCGAGGTGGGCAGGACGATGGCCGGCATCGCGATGCAGGTGTCGCGGCATCACCAGCCGGCGCGCCCGCCCTGCGTGTTGCTGTCCGGCGGCGAGACCACCGTCACGCTGCGCGGCGACGGCCGCGGCGGACGCAACGTGGAATTCCTGCTTTCGCTCGCGATCGCGCTGCAAGCCCAGGCCGGCACCTGGGGCCTGGCCGGCGACACCGACGGCGTGGACGGTGCCGAGGAAATCGCCGGCGCGCTGATCGGGCCGGATACGCTGGCCCGCGCGTGGGCGGCCGGCATCGACCCGCGCGCCGCGCTGGACGCCAACGACGGCCACGGCTTCTTCGCTTCGCTCGGCGACTCGGTGGTCACCGGACCGACATTGACCAACGTGAACGACTTCCGCGCCGTGATGGTGCTCTGAGGCCGGCCGCGTCATGCCGCGGCTGCCAACGAGTATTCGCCGCGAGACGCATTTGTTGTTAGGCTTCGGGCATATTCCAAATAGGGCAGCCGGGTCGCCTGCTGCCAGACCGCCGCGATGCCATCGAAGCGCCGAGGACAGATGGAATTCGACGACGTCAGGGGCATCCTGCCGCTGTTCGTGAACCACTCCCGTGCGGCCGTCGCGATCAAGGACCTGAACGGCCGCTACCTGTTCGCCAACGGCGAATTCGGGCGCTACGTGGGCGCGCCGACGGCACCGATCACCGGATCGCTGGACGAGAACATCCTGCCCGCCGATCGCGCCCGCCAGGCGCGCCAAGCGGAAGAGATCGCCATCGACGGCGGTTGCGGCCACAGTACCGACGAGAGCTTCCTCTCCGACGGCGAGGCGGTGTCCTACCTGGTGGTGCGCTTCCCGATCTTCGACGAGCGCCAGCAGACCGTGGCGCTGGGCCTGATCGGGATCGAGATCGACCACGGCCGGCGCGATCTGGCCGCGGCGCAGCAGGCGCTGAAGGAAGCCCAGCAGGTCAATGCCCAGTTGCGCAGCGCGATCTTCGCGCTGGAGGAACTGGCCAGTACCGACCGCCTGACCAATGCCTGGAACCGGCGCCGCTTCGAGGAAACGATCGAGGGCGAGACCCACCGTTCGTCGCGCTACGGCCATCCGCTGTCGATGCTGATGATCGACGTCGATCACTTCAAGCGCATCAACGACCAACACGGCCACCGCGAAGGCGACCGGGTACTGGTCCAGGTCAGCACGCTGGTGCGGTCCATCATGCGCAAGTCGGATTCGCTCACCCGCTGGGGCGGGGAGGAATTCATCGTACTGATGCCGAACACCGGCCTCGGCCGCGCCCAGGCCACCGCCAAGCGCATCTGCGACACCATCGCGGCGGCCGAACTGGATGGCATCGGCAGGACGACGGTCAGCATCGGCGTCGCCGAATACCTGCCCGCCGAGACCACCGACGAATGGCTGGAGCGCGCCGACCAGGCCATGTACCGCGCCAAGCAGGCCGGCCGCAACCGGGTCGAGATGGATGCGAGCCGCAGCCCGAGCCAGAAACATGCCGAGCATCTCGAAGGCAACTTCGTGCAACTGGTCTGGAAGGACGCCTTCGCCTGTGGCCACCCGGTCATCGACAGCCAGCACCAGGTGCTCTTCGGCTGCGCCAACGAACTGCTGGAGGCCGTGCTGTCGGGCCGGCCGCGGGACGAGGTGCTGCTGGTCGTCGAGCAACTGATCGTGGCGGCCGAGAAGCATTTTCGCGACGAGGAATGGATCCTCGATGCGCTCGGCTTCGCCGGGCTGGATGCGCACCGCGACGAACATGCCGGGCTGATGGCCCGCTGCCGGGAACTGGTCGGCGAATTCGAGTCCGGCGCGCTGCCGCTCGGCGAGATATTCCAGTTCCTCGCGCACGAACTGGTCACCCGTCACATCCTGGGCTCGGATCGGGACTACTTTCCGCTCGCGGCTGCGCACGCGAAGGAGGTGTCGAACCCCGGCTAGGAACTTTCTACAGAAAGATTCTGCCGCTATACTTTCTGCAAGGAGGTTCGCATGTCCGCATCCGCCCACGCGCTCGGCACCCGCCAGGATGCCGCCGAAGTGCTCTCCAAAGCCGTCGCCCGCGCCGCCGAACGGCTCGCCATCCCGCGCAATCTGCTGGGCCGCATCCTGGGTCTCAGCCCGGCCACGATCAGCCGGCTGTGCGCGGGCCGCTACCGGCTCGACCCGCAGCGCAAGGAATGGGAATTCGCGCTGCTGTTCGTGCGCGTGTTCCGCGCCCTCGACGCCATCGTCGGCTCCGAGAGCGCCGCCCGGCAGTGGCTGCAGTCCGACAATCGAGGCCTGAGCGGCCGCCCGCTCGATCTGATCCGCAGCACCGAAGGCCTGGTCCGTGTCGTCCAGTACCTGGACGCCTCGCGCGGTATCGTCTGAGGCCGCCCGCTGGCGCGGACTCGTCTGGCGGGTGGTGGAGGCGCAATACACTGCCGCGACGATGAAGCTGGTCGATTCGGCGGCCGAGCAGGATTTGCTGGAGGACTTGCTGGACGGCGGCAAGCCGGCCTGGCCGACCGGCACCGAGGACCTCGACTTCCTGCTCGCGACACCGTTTCGCTATCCGCCGCGCCACGGCGGTTCGCGCTTCCGCGCCGCCAACGATCCGGGCGTGTTCTACGGCGCCGGTTCGGTCCGCACCGCCTGCGCCGAACTCGGCTACTGGCGTTGGCGCTTCCTGCGCGATGCGCCGCAGCTGGAACGGATCGAGCCGGTGGCCCACACCGCCTTCCGCAGCCGTATCGACACGAGGGCGCTCGATCTGCGCAAGCCGCCGCTGGATGCCGATGCCGCGCTGTGGCGCCACCCGACCGACTACCGCGCCTGCCAGCAACTGGCGCGCGACTGCCGCGAGGCCGGACTTGGCGGCATCGTCTACGCTTCGGTACGCGATCCGCAGCCCGGCTGGTGCCTGGCGGCGCTCGATCCGGCGGCCTTCGAGCGGCCGCGGCCGCTGGCAGGGAACCAGACCTGGTGGCTGGCGGTCACGCTGCACGAGGTGGTCTGGCGCCGCCGGCAGGATTCGCTGGCGCTCGACATGCAGCGCTGGGAGATCGATCTGGAGGGTTAGGGATGAAGGCAATGATGTTGCTGGCAGCAGCGCTGCTTGCGCCCGCTGCCGTGGCCGGCAAGGCCGACGTGCTGGACGCCAAGGCCTCGTGCGACGCCCAGCGGCGCTGCAGCTTCGACGTCACGGTGCGCCACGGCGATGAGGGCTGGGCCCACTACGCCGACAAGTGGGACATCCTGGCACCCGACGGCCGGCTGCTCGGCACGCGCGTGCTGCTGCACCCCCACGACACCGAGCAGCCGTTCACCCGTTCGCTTGGCGGGGTCGCCGTCCCGCGCTCGGTGCAATCGGTCCGCATCCGCGCCCACGACAAGGCGCACGGCTACGGCGGCGCCGAGATCGTCGTCGAACTGCCCTGATCAGTCGCGGCCGTCGCCGATCGCGATCTTCCACCACGCCGGCGGCGCCTCCCCGGCCCCTGCGCCGACCGACGCGAGCCGATCCGGCAGCGGCCGCCGGATCATCGCTCCTGTGCCGCCGCCGCTGCGGTGAAATCGAGACAGCGGCGGATCGCGTCCGGATCGAGGCGCTGACCCGGCTGCGGCACCAGTCGCAGCACGAGACCTTCCCCTTCCTCCTCGATGTGCAGCGACGCGAGCTTGCCGTATTCGCGTGTCGGACAACGGCAGCAGCCCTCGCGGCAACTCGTGAATGCCGCCAGCAGACGGTCCCGCGCCGCGCCGACGCGGGCGATCTCGATCCTCAGTTCGCCGTCGCACTGCTGCAATTGGTATTCCATGATCGATCTCCAACTGCGCGGCGCATGCCGCACCGCGGACACATCATAGCGAATGGCAGACCAGGCACAAGGTCTTCGGATCCTGGCGCAGCAGGCTCTGGCTGGCCGCCATCGATTCGGCCGGCGGCTCCGGGCTGTGGCAGGAACCGCAGGCCACGGCACGCTGCGGGCCGAACAGGCGAGGCTCGGCCTGGCCGGCCCGGCCGTCGCCGTCCTGGTCGAAGAACCAGAACGCCTCGGTACACCCGTCGGGCTGGCGAAAGCCGACCGCCGCCGGCAGGCTGCGGCCCACCGGGTGGTGATTGCGGCGCTCCGGCTCGGTGCGCGGCGGCGGCACGCTGACATCGCATTGCGCGGCGGCGTCCGGACACGCCGACAGCATCAGCGCGAACACGCCGGCCATCGCCAGCCAGCGACGACAGGCGGCGCCGCGGCGCGGGGTGCGCGAAACATCGGGGGCGATCCGCTTCATGACTTCATTCTAGTCGGCCGGCAGGCCTTGAAGCCGGCAGGCAGGCCCCAACCTTGGTGACATTGCATACCTGTGGAGATGCCCGCCATGCCCGGCAACAGCCTGATCCTGCCCTGCCCGGCCTGCCATTCGCTCAACCGCGTGCCGGCCGGGCGGCTGGGCGACGCACCGAACTGCGGCAAATGCCATTCGCCCTTGCTCGCGCAGCAGCCGATCAGCCTCGACGAACGGGCTTTCGACATCCACGCCGGCCGCGGCGATCTGCCGCTGCTGGTGGATTTCTGGGCGCCGTGGTGCGGCCCCTGCCGCATGATGGCGCCGGCCTTCGAGGAGGCGGCGCGGCGGCTGGAGCCCGGCATCCGGCTGGCCAAGGTCAATACCGAGGAGGAAACCGCCCTCGCCACGCGCTTCGCCATCCGCAGCATCCCGACGCTGGCGCTGTTCCGCGGCGGGCGCGAGGTGGCGCGCCAGGCCGGCGCGATGAATGCGGACGGCATCGTGCGCTGGGTGCGCGCCCAGGCCCACTGAGCCCACCGCCGCCGGCCGGCAATTGCGAACGGGACGGAGGCGATTGCGGGATAGAATCGGGCCCCATGTCCCGCGCCCGAGAGATCCTGCAGCACGTCTTCGGCTACGCCAGCTTCCGCGGCAAGCAGGAGGCGGTGGTCGAACACGTCGGCGCCGGCGGCGACGCACTGGTGCTGATGCCGACCGGCGGCGGCAAATCGCTGTGCTTCCAGATCCCGGCGCTGCTGCGCGAAGGCACGGCGATCGTCGTCTCGCCGTTGATCGCGCTGATGCAGGACCAGGTCAGCGCGCTGCGCGAGGCCGGCGTGGCCGCCGCCTACCTGAACTCCAGCCAGGACCAGGAGGAAGCCTGGGCGACCGAGATGGACCTGCGCGAGGGGCGTCTCGACCTGCTCTACGTGGCGCCCGAGCGCCTGCTCGGCGGGCGCACGCTGGCGATGCTCGAGAGCCTGCATCGCGACGGCCGGATCGCGCTGATCGCGATCGACGAGGCGCACTGCGTCTCCCAGTGGGGGCACGACTTCCGCCCCGAATACCTGCAGCTATCGATCCTGGCCGAGCGCTTTGCCGGCGTGCCGCGCATTGCGCTGACCGCCACCGCCGACGCCCGCAGCCGCGAAGAGATCGCCGAGCGGCTGTGCCTCGGTTCCGCGCGCCGCTTCGTCTCCAGCTTCGACCGCCCGAACATCCGCTACCGCATCGCCGACAAGGACAATCCGCGCAAGCAACTGCTGGCCTTCGTGCGCGACGAGCACCGCAATGAAGCCGGCATCGTCTACTGCCTGTCGCGCCGCAAGGTGGAGGAGACCGCGGCCTTCCTCGCCGAGCAGGGCATCGCCGCGCTGCCCTATCACGCCGGCATGTCGTCCGAACAGCGCGCCGCCAACCAGCTGCAGTTCCTGCGCGAGGAAGCGACCGTGATGGTGGCGACGATCGCGTTCGGCATGGGCATCGACAAGCCCGACGTGCGTTTCGTCGCCCACCTCGACCTGCCGCGCTCGCTCGAAGGCTACTACCAGGAGACCGGCCGCGCCGGCCGCGACGGTCTGCCGGCCGAGGTGATGCTGCTGTGGGGGGCCGGCGACGTGGTGCAGCAGCGCCGCATGATCGACATGAGCGAAGGCAGCGAGGACTTCAAGCGCCAGGCGCGGGCGCGGCTCGATACGCTGGTGGCGCTGGCCGAGACCACCGGCTGCCGGCGCCAGATGCTGCTGGCCCATTTCGGCGAGGACTCCGAACCCTGCGGCAACTGCGACACTTGCCTGCAGCCGCCGCAGACCTGGGACGCCACCGACGCCGCCCGCAAGGCCTTGTCCTGCGTCTATCGCACCGGCCAGCGCTACGGTGCCGGCCACCTGGTCGACGTGCTGCGCGGCGAGATGAGCGAAAAGGTGAGCGAGCGCGGCCACGACCAGGTCAGCACCTTCGGCATCGGCGCGGAACTCGACGAGAAGACCTGGAAAGGCGTGTTCCGCCAGTTGGTGGCGCGCGGCCTGCTCGCGGTCGACCACGAGCGCTTCAACGCGCTGGTGCTGACCGAATCCTCGCGCCCGCTGCTGAAAGGCGAGACGGAGTTCCATCTGCGCCAGCCGACGGCCCGCCGCAAGAGCCGCCGCGAGCCGCGCTTCGTCGGCCGCGACGCGCGCGACGACGGCTTGTTCGAACGGCTGCGGAGCTGGCGTGCCGACACCGCGCGCGAGCGCAACGTGCCGGCCTACGTGATCTTCCACGACGCCACGCTGATGGAGATCGCCCATGTGCGGCCCGGCTCGATCGACGAGCTGGCCGGCATCTCGGGCGTCGGCGACCGCAAGCTGGAGGCCTACGGCGAGCAGATCCTGGCGCTGGTCGGCGAGGAAGAGGCGCCCCGATGAGCATGCCCCGCGACGGCGTCGCCGGGCCCGCCGCCGAACAACCCGCAACTTCCATCGGACGGTGACAACAGCGTGAGACCGATCTTCGACATCCGGATCATCCACGTCGGCTGGTACAAGGACGGCCACATCTTCGACCCCGAGATCAATTGGCTGGCCTTCGTGCACCAGGGCCACATCTTCTCGGCCGAAACACTCGAATGGCTGGGCCCCTGGAACGACGGCTCGCTGCTCGACCGACAGGGCCAGGTGGTGGCCTGGCTGGACGGCGGCCAGCCGCGCGGCTGCGAAGCGCCGCTGCCACCGCCCCGCGCAGCGCGGCCGCCACGCCCGTTTCGCCACGTACGTCCGATCCATCCGCGCCGGCCGCTGTTCCCGCAGCAACCCGCCTCGGGCTGGTCGATGCTGGCCTGGCACGAGTGGCTCGGCCTGAGCGCGGGCAACGGCAACGACGAAGCGGAGATGGATCAGGACGAGGCGGACGGGGAAGCCCCGCCCGCCTGAGTGCCGTCGCGGATAGCCCTCGCCAGCGTCTCGATTGCCGCCAGCGACACGCCGTCCGCATGTCGCACCAGCATCGTCGGCACGCGCCCGACCGCGGCCGGCACGGTGGTGATTTCGAGTTGCGCGGCGTGGGGCGACTGCATCACCGCGCGGCGCGGCAGCAGCGTCCAGCCCAGACCGGCCGCGACGCAGCCGAGGATGCCCTCCAGCGTGCCCAGCTCCATCACCTCGGCCGCCGCCTGGCCGAGACTGCGCTGCCACTCGACGGCCCGCGCCCGGTAGGCGCAGCCTTCGCGGAACAGGATCAGCGGCTGGCGCTCGCGGCCCGTCGCGACGACGCGCACGAGTTCCTCCTCGACGATGGTCTCGGCCACCAGTTGCTCGTGCTCGATCGGCCCGGCGACGAACGCGCAGTCGAGCTTGTGGGCCAGCACCCGCTCGACCAGCGCGGCCGAGGTCTCGGTCACGATGCGGGGCTCGACCCCCGGGTGGCGCTCGCGCAGTGCCTTCAGGCCGGTCGCCAGGTGCAGCGCGGCGAAGGTTTCCATCGACCCGATGCGCAGTTGGCCGCTACTCACCCCGACCTCGCGCACTGCGGCTTCGGTCTGGCGCGCCAGTTGCAGCAGGCGGTCGGCGTAGCCGAGCAGCACGCGCCCCGGCGGCGCCAGCTCCAGCCCGCGCCCTTTGCGGAAGAAGAGCTCGGCGCCGAGTTCCTGCTCGAGTCGCCGGATGCGGCTGGTGACGTTGGACTGCACCGTGTTCAGCCGGCGCGAGGCGGCCAGGATGCCGCCCTCCTCGACGACCGCCTTGAAGGTGCGCAAGGCCAGTAGTTCCATACATCCATTCTCCGATCGAGAACATATCCTTCTGTTTAATTCGATTGTACAGATACATCAAGCCGTTTATCTTCGAAATTCCAGATTCGCCGGAGCGCCCGTGACCGACCCCCGATCCCAACGCCTGCAGGTGCTCGCCGCCGGCGTGCTGAGCCTGGTGCTGTGCATGGGCGTGGCGCGCTTCTCCTACACGCCGCTGCTGCCGCTGATGCAGCAGCAGGCCGGACTCGGCGCTGCCGAGGGCGGCTGGCTGGCGGCCTGGAACTACGGTGGCTACCTCGCCGGCGCGCTGCTCGCCTCGCAGATCTCGGACCTGGTGCTGAAGGACCGTCTGTACCGCATCGGCATGGTGCTCGCGGTGCTGACCACCGCGGCCATGGCCGGCACCACGTCGGTATTCTGGTGGTGCGCGTGGCGCTTCATCGCCGGGCTGTCGACCGCCGCCGGCATGCTGCTGGGCACCGGCCTGATCCTGAACTGGCTGATCCGGCACGAGCAGCGGCCGGAACTGGGCATCCATTTCGCCGGCATCGGCATCGGCATCGCGTTCTGCGCTGCGGCGGTGGCGCTGATGAGCGCCTGGTTCGACTGGCGGGCCCAGTGGCTGGCCTTCTCGCTGGCCGGCATGGTGTTGCTGGTGCCGGCGCTCAAGTGGCTGCCGCCGCCGGACCGCAGCGGCGAGACCCGCGGTGGCCAGCCGATGCTCGACGCCCCGCCCTCGCGCAGCTTCATGCGGATCTTCATGGCGGCCTACTTCTGCGCCGGCGTCGGCTACGTGGTCAGCGCCACCTTCATCGTCGCGATCGTCGACGCGCTACCCGGCCTGCAGGGCCGTGGCGCGATAGTGTTCCTGGTGATCGGCGCGGCCGCCGCACCGGCCTCGATGCTGTGGGATCTGGCGGCGCGGCGCATCGGCATGCTGAACGCGCTGCTGGCCACCAGCTGGCTGCAGGTCGCCGGCATCCTGCTGCCGCTGGCCGGCGGCCTGGCAGCGGCGCTGCTCGGTGCGGCGCTGTTCGGCGTCACCGTCATCGGCCTGGTCAGCCTGGTGCTGACGATGGCCGGGCGCTACTACCCGACCCGGCCGGCGAAGATGATGGGACGCATGACGATCGCCTACGGCGTGGCGCAGATCCTGGCACCGGCGATCACCGGCTGGATCGCCGAGCGCAGCGGCAGCTACGCCGGCGGACTGACGCTGGCCGCCGCGGCGATGATCGTCGGCAGCCTGTTGCTGCAGGCGCTCAAGCTGGTCGAACGGCGCGAACTGCGCACCACCGCCACCACCTGACGCGCCACCGAAGGAGGACACCATGTGGCCCGATCCCGCCCTGCTGGCCCGCCTCGGCTGCAAGCTGCCGATCCTGCTGGCGCCGATGGCCGGCGCCGGCGGTCCGGCGCTAGCCATCGCGGCGGGCAAGGCCGGCGCACTGCCGGCGCTGCCCGCCGCGATGCTCGACGCCGACGGCCTGCGCCGCCAGGTGGCCGAGGTGCGCGCCGCCTGCCCAGGCCCGCTCAACCTGAACTTCTTCTGCCACCGCCCGGCGCCGCCGGACGAGGCCGCCCAGCGCGCCTGGCGCGCGCGGCTGGTGCCCTACTACCGCGCATTCGCTCTCGATCCCACGGCGAGTGCGCCGGCCGTCAATCGCGCGCCGTTCGACGAGGCCATGTGCGAAGTCGTCGAAGCATTGCGGCCGGGCGTCGTCAGCTTTCATTTCGGCCTGCCCGAGGCCGCGCTGCTGGACCGCGTCAAGGCCGCCGGCGCCTACGTGCTGGCCTCGGCGACGACGGTGGCCGAGGCGCGCTGGCTGGAGGCGCGCGGCTGCGACGCGATCGTCGCCCAGGGGAACGAGGCCGGAGGTCACCGCGGCAGCTTCCTCGAGCCGGATCCGGCCAGCCAGATCGGCACCTTCGCGCTGCTGCCGCTGCTGCGCGACGCGGTGCGCGTGCCGCTCATCGCGGCCGGCGGCATCGGCGACGGCCGCGCCATCGCGACGGCCTTCGCGCTCGGCGCCGGCGCGGTGCAGGTCGGCACCGCCTACCTGCGCTCGCCGCAGTCCATCATCACGCCGCTGCACCGGGCCGCGCTCGACTGCGACGGCCGGCGGCCGACCCAGCTCACCAATCTGTTCTCCGGCCGGCCGGCGCGCGGTCTGCAGAACCGGCTGATGCGCGAACAAGGTCCGATGCTGGCCAACCTGCCGCCGTTCCCGACCGCCGGCCAGGCGCTGGCCCCGCTGAAGAAGGCCGCCGAAGCACAGGGCCTGGACGATTTCTCGTCGCTGTGGGCCGGCCAGGCCTATCCGCTGGCCCGCGCCGAAGACGCCGGCCGGATCACGCTATGGCTGGCCGCGGAGGCCTTGCGTCAGATGGCTCGGGGCAGCGCGCGGGCCGCCGGCTGACACCGCGCCGCCGCCTCGCTCAGACGGCCAGCAGGTCGGCCAGTTCGATCAGGCTGCCGACCCGCACCGTGTTCAGGCCGTCGTCGTGGCTGTCCGGCACGCGGTTCGGGCCGTACTCCTGCGGCCGTCGCACGAAGGCCGTGGCGAGGCCGCAGGCCCGCGCGGCGGCCAGGTCCTGCTGATGGGCGGCAACCATCATGATGTCCTGCGGCTCGACCCGGAACACGCGGGCGGCGCCCAGGTAGACGTCGGGGTGCGGCTTGTACTTGCCGAACACCTCGGCCGACAGGATGCAGTCCCACGGCAGACCGGCATGCTTGGCCATGTTCGCCAGCAGGCCGATGTTGCCGTTGGACAGGCTGCACAGCATGAAGCGGCGCTTCAACTGGTTCATGCCGAGCACGCTGTCCGGCCACGGATCGAGCCGGTGCCAGGCGGTGTTCAGGTGCCGGATCTGCTCCTCGGACAAGCCGCGCACCTCGAAGCGCTCGAGCAGTTCGCGCAGGATCATCAGGTGCAGGTCGTCCACCGTCGTCCAGCCCAGTTCGCCGGCCGTCACCCGCGCCATGGCCGGCTTGTAGCCGGCCCGCCAGGCCAGCACGAAGGCGTCGGCATCGACGCCGGGGCACATCGCCGACACCTCGCGATGGATCGAGCCGTACCAGTCGACGACCGTGCCGAAGACGTCGAACGCCAGAATCTGGGGGGATTTCATGCCTTTGCCATCCTTCGATTGCAAGTACCGACACGCCTAGGCGCCGATGAGAGCATCGCCGGCGCATACTTTCAAGCCCCACCGGCCGCTGCGGCCGCCGCTTGCCGCGACGGCGGATTCGGCTAGTGTGGGAAGCGGACAAGCCGCCGGGAGACGCCGACATGCCGCGCTCAGCACGCTTTAGCACGCACCGGGTGGAAAACCAGCCCACCCCGCTGGCGCCCTATGACGCCTGGGCGAGCGACCTCGCGCTGCGCGAGGCCGTGGCGCGCGAGGGAGGCGGCTGGGCCGAAGCCCAGCTGGCCGCCTACGGCGTGCTGGCCGGCGGCGAGCTGATGCAGCTCGGCGAGGAGGCCAACCGGCAGCGGCCGCGGCTGCAGGCCTACGACGCCTACGGCCGGCGCATCGACGAGGTGGTCTTCCATCCGGCCTACCACCGCCTGATGAGCCTCGCGACCCGGCACGGCGTGCACAGCTTCGGCTGGCGCAACGACGAACGCCCGGGCGCCCACGTGGCGCGTGCGGCACTGGTCTATCTGCACTGCCAGGCCGAGGCCGGCACCGAGTGCCCGCTGACGATGACCTGCGCCGCGGTGCCGGCGCTGCGCCACGCGCCGGCGCTGGCCGAGATCTGGCTGCCGCGCATCACGGCGCTCGACTACGACCCGCGCGGCGTGCCGGCGGCCGACAAGTCGGCCTGCACGATGGGCATGGGGATGACCGAGAAACAGGGCGGCTCCGACGTGAGCGGCAACACCACGCGGGCCGAGCGGCAGGCCGACGGCAGCTACCGGCTGGTGGGGCACAAGTGGTTCTTTTCGGCGCCGATGAGCGACGCCCACTTGGTGCTGGCCCAGGCCGACGGCGGCCTCGGCTGCTTCCTGCTGCCGCGCCTGCTGGCCGACGGCAGCCGCAACGCGGTGCGCATCCGGCGGCTGAAGGACAAGCTCGGCGACTGGAGCAATGCCTCGTCGGAAGTCGAGTTCGAGCAGGCCGAGGCCTGGCCGGTCGGCGCCGAAGGGCGCGGCGTAGCGACGATCCTGGAGATGGTCGCGCTGACCCGGCTCGACTGCATGCTCGGCTCCGCCGCGCTGATGCGCCAGGCCCTGGTGCAGGCGCTGCACCACTGCCGCCAGCGCAGCGCCTTCGGCCGGATCCTTGCCGAACAGCCGCTGATGCAAAACGTGCTCGCCGACCTGGCGCTCGAGAGCGAGGCCGCGGTCGCGCTGGCGCTGCGCGTCGCTCATGCCGTCGATGCCGCGCCGCGCGACCCCCGGTCGGCGGCGCTGGCCCGCATCGCCACCGCGATCGGCAAGTACTGGATCTGCAAGCGCACCGCCAGCCACGTGAACGAAGCGCAGGAATGCCTCGGCGGCCTCGGCTACGTGGAGGACACGCCGCTGCCGCGCCTGTATCGCCAGGCGCCGCTGAATTCGATCTGGGAAGGCAGCGGCAACGTGCAGTGCCTGGACGTCTTGCGCGCGCTGCAGCGCGAACCGGCGAGCCGGCAGGCGCTGTTCGCGGAGCTCGACGCCGCGCGCGGCCTCGACGCCGATCTGGACCGCTCGATCCAGGCGCTGGCCGCGGCGATCGACGCGCCGCAGCGGCTGGAGGCACGCGCCCGCCGGATCACCGAGATGGCGGCGCTGGCGCTGCAGGCGGCGATCCTGCTGCGCGGCGGCGACGAAGCGGTTGCCACGGCCTTCTGCCGCTCGCGGCTGGGCGGCGCCCACGGGCTGGCCTTCGGTACGCTGGACGCGGATGCGCCGCTGCACACCTTGATCGGGCGCGCGCAAGCGTAGCGCCCCGGCGCCCGGACGCGCTCAATACCGCAGGCCCCGCAACGATCCGGCATGGCGATGGTCGGATGCAGGCCCCGCCGCGCCCTTGCCCTGCGGCCGTCGCGCGGCCGGCCATCCCGTGCCGGCGCGGTGCCGGACCTCCGGCCGGCGCTTGTCGGCGCCGCGCAGCGACACCACACTAGCAATCCCGACCGCCAGGAGAAGCACCGATGAACCACGGCAACGGCGAGATCCGCATCGCCCCGCCGGCCGATCTGCCCGACTGGGCGGCCCAGGCCACCGATCTGGCCAATCCGCGCATCGGCGCGGAGGCGCTGTTCGCCAGCGACGACTTCTTCGCCGACGTGGCGCGCATGCTCGATCCGGCGCCGGCCCGCTTCGTCGCCGGCAAGTACGACGACCACGGCAAGTGGATGGACGGCTGGGAGACCCGGCGCAAGCGCACGCCGGGCCACGACTGGTGCCTGCTGCGGCTCGGCCGGCGCGGCGTGATCCACGGCTTCGACGTGGACACCTCGTTCTTCACCGGCAACTACGCGCCGGCGGTATCGATCGAGGCCACCGTCTCGGACAGCGACGACCCGGCCCTGCTGGCCGATGCGAGCTGGGTCGAGGTGCTGCCGGCCACCTCGCTGTCCGCCGACGGCCATCACCTGCTGCGCTGCGACTCAGACAGCAGCTGGACCCACCTGCGGGTCCACATCTACCCGGACGGCGGCATCGCCCGGCTGCGGGTGTACGGGCGTCCGGTCGGCGTCTTCGACGAGGTGGGCGACGCGCTGGTGGATCTGGCGGCGCTCGAGCACGGCGGCCGCGCGGTGGCCTGGAACGATGCCCACTACGGCCATCCGGCGAACCTGATCATGCCCGGCCGCGGGGTCGACATGAGCGACGGCTGGGAGACGCGCCGGCGCCGCGAGCCCGGCAACGACTGGTGCCTGCTGGCGCTCGGCACACCCGGCGCGATCGAACGGATCGAGGTGGACACCGCCCACTTCAAGGGCAACTACCCGGACCGCTGCTCGCTGCAGGCGGCGCTGGTGGAGGGCGGCACCGACCGCTCGCTGGTCACCCAGAGCATGTTCTGGCCGATCCTGCTGCCCGAGCAGAAGCTGCAGATGGACCAAGTGCACAGCTTCGCCGAGCAGATCGCGGCGCTCGGCCCGGTCAGCCACGTGCGCTTCAACATCATTCCGGACGGCGGCGTGTCGAGGCTGCGGCTGTTCGGCCGGGTGGCGCGGTGAACGGGCCGCGCACGCTGCTGGCCCAGCCCTTGACGGCGCAGGCCTTCGCGCCGTTCGGGCAGCTCATCGAAGCCGGCGGGCAGGCCCGCCACTACACGATCAACGCCGGCAATACCGAGCGCTACGACGGCTTGGCCGAGATCGAACTGGACCCGCCGGGACGGGCGATCGTCTCGATCTTCCGCGGCCAGCCGCGCCCGCTGCCGTTCCGGATCGAACTGATGGAGCGCCACCCGCTCGGCAGCCAGGCCTTCGTGCCGCTGTCGGGCCGCCGCTGGCTGCTGGTGGTGGCGCCGCGCGGCGACGCCCCGAGCGCCGACCGGCTGCAGGCCTTCCTGGCGCGCGGCGACCAGGGCGTGAACTACGCCGCCGGGGTCTGGCATCACCCGCTGCTGGCGCTCGACGCGGCATCGGACTTCCTGGTCATCGACCGGCGCGGGCCGGGGCCGAATTGCGACGAGGCGGCGCTGGCTCGGCCGGCGGTCGTCCGGCTGTCCGACTGAGGCCGCGGCGGCCGGCCCTACTCGACGCCGACCCGCACCTCCACCTCCATGCCCTGGTAGGCTTCCGGCGGGCCGATGTAGCTGCCGGTCAGCGGCGCGGCCTGGCCCGGATCGCGTACCACCGCGACACGGATCAGGTTGCGCCCGCCGACGATGTCGTTGGTCGGATCGAACGGCAGCCAGCCGGCACCCGGCAGATAGACGTGCACCCAGGCGTGGGTGGCGCCGCCGCCCACCATCGCATCCTGGGCGTCCAGCAGCGATTCGTCGTACAGGTAGCCGGACACGAAACGGGCCGCCAGGCCCAGGCTGCGCACCGCTTCCATCATCAGCAGCGCAAAGTCGCGGCAGCTGCCACTGCCCCGCTGCAGCGTCTCGAGCGGCGTCTGGGTGCCTTCCTCGTCGCGCGAGCGGTACTCGAAACCGGCCTTGATGGCGCGGGTGACGGCCTTGATCACGGCCAGCGTGTCGTCGGTGCCGGCCGCGGCACAGATCTGGCGCACCCAGGCGTCGACCCGGTGTTCCGGATCCTCGTACTGCCGTTCGGCGCAGCGGGCCAGATCGGGCATTTCCTGCGCGTCGTAGCTGAACGGCAGCCGCAGCGCATAGGGCTCGACCAGTTCGATGCCGGGCTCGCCCGGGAAATGCTCGGCCAGGAAGGTCGATTCAAACAGCAGTTCCTGCGCCGGTTCGACGAAGCGCGCGATCAGCACCGAGTTGCCGAAGACGTCGTGCAGCCAGCGCAATTCGTTGGCCGGCTCGACCCGGATGCCGGTCTCAAGCAGCCTCAGGTCGTGGCTGTCGCGCGGCCGGCACATGAAGCGGTGCTCGCTGAACCTGACCGGTTCGCTGTAGCGGTAGACGGTCCTGTGCAGGACCCTGATGCGTGCCATCGTTCGACTCCCCACTGCAGATCGGCGCCAGCGCGGGGAACCGGCCGGGCGCGTCGGACAGGCATGATAGTCGAAGCCCGCAACGATCGTGCGCGGGGCGGAAAACAAGCGGGCGCACCGGTGCACCCGGTGCGCCCGCGGGCTGCGGGGCCGGCCGTTCAGCGCACTTCGAGCAGTTCCACCTCGAACACCAGCGTGGCGTTGGGCGGGATCACGCCGCCGGCACCACGCGCGCCGTAGCCCATCTCGGGCGGGATCGTCAGCTTGCGGCGGCCGCCGACCTGCATGCCCTGCACGCCCCGGTCCCAGCCGCTGATCACGTGGCCCGCGCCGAGCGGGAAGGAGAACGGCTGGTTGCGGTCCTTGCTGGAATCGAACTTGGTGCCGTCGGTCAGCCAGCCGGTGTAATGCACGACGACCGTCTTGCCGCTCTCGGCGAGTGCGCCGTCGCCGGTTGCCAGATCCTCGACGAGCAGCTCGTTGGTTTCGCTCACTGGGTAGGTCTCCTGTCGGATTGAGGTGGGGCCGCGCCTTTGCCCGGCGCGGCGAGAGCGGCCATTGTACGGGCTGCGCGCCGGCCCGTCGGCTTCAGTCGGCCCGCAGGCGGGCGAAGCGCTGGCGGAACTTGTCCACCTTGGGCGCCACCACGAGGCGGCAATAGGGCTGCCCGGGGTTGTTGGAGAAATAGTCGTGGTGCTCGTCCTCGGCCGGCCAGAAGCGCGTCGCCGGCAGCACTTCGGTGACGATCGGCGCATCGAACTCGCCGCTGCGCGCCAGTTCGTCGATGAGCTTGCGCGCCCACAACTCCTGGTCGTCCGACACCGCGAAGATCACCGAGCGGTACTGGCTGCCGACGTCGTTGCCCTGGCGGTTCGGCGTGGTCGGATCGTGGATCGCGAAGAACACCGCCAGCAGATCGCCATAGCTCACCTCGCCGGGGTCGAAATCGATCCGCACCACCTCGGCGTGACCGCTGCTGCCGGAACACACGGCGCGGTAGTCGGGCGACGGCAAATGGCCGCCGGCGTAGCCCGGCGTCACGGCCTTGACCCCCTTGATGCGAAGGAACACCGCCTCCAGGCACCAGAAGCAACCGCCGCCGAAGATGGCGGTATCGATCTGGATTGTCTGCTCTGCCATGTCCTGCTCCAGGTTGTAGCGTCGTACGTGTCGGGCACGAGCGGACCTCGCTTGCGCCGCCTGCCGCGCCCGCCCTCAACATGGCGGCCGGCAAGCCCGCCGGCAAGCCGCGACCGACCGGATCTCGGGCGCGAGCGACGCGCGGCGTGGCCGGTCCCGGCGCGGGTCAGCGGAAGGTGAAGGTGTAGTAGATGTCCACAGCATTGTTCGTGCCACCTCGCGCGACGACCGACACCCGCCGGCCGAGCTGGTGGGTCAGCTTGACGATGCTCTCGGCGCCGGCGAGGCTCTGCTCGAAGGCCAGGAAGGTATCGGCCGATAGCCGCTTGCCGAGCGTCACCACCTGCCCCGACACCGAGCCGGCGCTGCTGCGCACGCCGCTGTCCACCACCGAGCTGGTGCTGCTGCGGCCGGCGCTGTTCAGATCGCCCTGGCCGATGCTGAACTGGTCGACGCCCAGCGCGCTGCTCAACTGGTTCGTGACGCCGCCGCCCGGCCCGCCCAGCAGGGCCTGGGCGGCCGGAATCAGCAGCCCCAGGTCGCTGCTGCTGCTGGTGTCCGGCGGCCGCCCGAGCACGATCCAGGACAGCTTCTCGGCGTCCGGCACGTTCGGCGAGGAAACCAGTTGCACGCGCGGGCGGTGCGCCGTGCCGGTGATCGACACGCCGGCCTCGACCTCCAGCCCCTTGCGCAGCGCGGTGATGTTGAGCGACGGGTTGTCGGGCGGACCGGCGAAATTGACGGTGCTGTTCTCGGCCACCAGCTTCTGGCCGTAGCCTTCGAACACCCCGTCCTCGAGGCTGATCACGCCCGAGGCCACCGGCGGGTGGCCGGGCCGCACGAAGACGTCGATGCCGCCCGCCAGGCGCGTATCCAGGCCCATCGCGGTCAGGTAGAAGGCCTTGCCGAGCCGGATGCCGATGTCGGCCGTGATACGGAAGTTGCCGGCCTCGCGCTCCTCGCCGAGCACCACCACGTCCTCGGACAGGCTCGGCGGCGGGGTCTGGTCGATCGTGATCGCGCCGGCATCGGCCTCCAGCGTCGCCTTCAGATCGACGAAATCCCAGCCGCTGCTGATGTCGCCCTCGCCGCTGACCGCCAGCCAGCGGTCGCGCCGCTGCAGCAGCGGCAGGCGGTCGGCGCGAAAACCGAAGCGCCCGGCGCCGTCGGCCAGATCGATGCTGCCGGAAGCCAGCAGGCGGCCCGGCTTTTCCATCAACCGGTCGACCGCGATGCGCGACTCGGCCGGCAGCACCCGGTTCGGCGAAACGAATTCCAGCGCGACGATGCGCAGGTAGTCCTGGTCGAAGCTGGCCTGCAGCCGGCCGCCCGACAGACGCAGGCCGACGTCGGGCAGATTCAGTTCCAGCCCGCTGCCGTCCAGTTCGCCGACCGCCAGCGGCGCTTCCGGCGTGCCGGAGATCGACAACGCCGCCTTCAGCCGGCCTTCGGTCAGCAGTTGGGCGTTCAGGAACGGGCCGAGCCACTTGATCGAGGGCATGTCGAGCCGCGCCGAGCCCAGCAGCGACGCGCCGGGCACCAGCCGCACGCCGCCCCCGGAACGCTCGACCGCGGTGCTGAGCGAGCCCGACACGCTGCCCAGTTGTGCGCCCTGCAACTGGGCCGACACCGCCACCTCGCCGTGCACCGCATTGGCGGCCAGTTCCAGCTCGCTCAGGCCGAGCCGCGCGGCGGCGTCGCCGAGCAGCACCAGGTCGCCCGATTCGCGCCGCAGCTTGACGCTGCCGTCGATCGAGTCGGCCAGCTTCAGGTCCCACTCGCCGCCCAGCACCAGCTCGCCCTGCAAGGGCGCGCCGCCGCCCTCCTCGCCCTGGCCGGCGAGGCCTAGACCGAGCCCGCTGACGCTGCCGGCGAGATCCAGCCCGCTCGGGCGCCACTCGGTGCGCGCCAGCGTGACCCGTCCGCCCTGGCCGGTGCTGAGATGGGCTTCACCGAGGCTGGCCGCGTCGGCCGCCAGCGCCAGCGTCGCCGGGCGATCGAGCGTCAGATCGAGCCGGCCGCGGGTCTGCAGCGCCATCAGCCGGCCCTGCCAGGAATTGTCCTCCGCCAACGCGCCTTCGAGGCGGGCATCCAGCTCGTCACCGGCGGCGGCGGTCAGGCTCAGTGCGGCGCGGTGCGCCCGGCGCGCGCCTTCGAGCGAGATGCCGGCCCGCTGCAGCAGCACGGCGCGGTCCGGTCCGCGCACCTCGCCGACGCCGGCCGCCAGCAGCACAGGACCGTCCAGGCCGGCGTCCATTTCGCCCTGCAGGTTCAGGCCGGCCAGCGACCAGCCACCCGGCACCGTCAGCCGGGTGGCCGTCACCAGCGCCTTGCCGGAGGGCTTTTCGAGCGTTCCACCGAGCGTCGCCGTGAGCTTCGCGGTGCCGCCCAGGCCGGGGTCGAACAGCTGCGGCTCGTCGGCCTCCAGCGACACCTCCAGGCGGTCGCCTTCGGCGCCCCAGGCTCCGCGCGCCTCGATCCTGTTGCCGCCCAGCGACAGCCACCAGTCGGCATCGGCCATGCGCTGCTGCGACAGCGTCAATCGCCCCTGGCCGGCGAGCGCATGATCCAGCAGCGTCGAGGGAGTGAACTGGTAGCTCAGCTCGGCCTGCGGCTGCGGCTCGAGCCGGCCACCGGCGTCGAGCGTGAGGTTGAGTTCTCCGGCCGGCGCCTGCGCGTACAGCGCGGCGGGATCCAGCGCCTGCAGCGCAAGCTTGGCGGCGAAATCCTTCGGCCCAGCCAGCGAGATGCGGGCGTCGCCGGAAACACTGGCCTTGCCCTGCGTCAGCCGCAGCTTGGACAGCCGCAGCACCTGTTCCTGCTGCGCGACATCGGCGACCAGGGCGAGCCCCTCGCCCTCGATGTCCACCCGACCCCGCTGCGCCTTCGCGTCGCCGCTGCCCGTCACCCGGCCGGCCAGCGCGGCCTCCGGCAGCCGGCCGTCGAGCGCCTTCAGGTGCAGCCCCTCGAGCAGCAGCGCGAGGTCGAAGCGGCCGGCCGGCGCGTCCTGCTGCGGTTCCCACTCGGCCCGGCCGGTGACACGGCCCCGGCCGGGCAGCGCCATCGCCAGTTCCTCGGCCACCAGCCGGCGCCCGGCCCAATGGAAGACGCCCTTCAGCCGCTCGAGCGGCAGCCGCCCCTGGTCCCAGCGGCCAGGCTCGCCATTGACCACCTCGACCGGCCCGTCGATCTGCCAGTCCAGCGGCTCCGGCTTGGTCCCGGCCGCCGCCGGCGCCAGCGCCAGCGTCGCCTCCAGCTGCAGCGCGGCAGCCGGTGCCTGCTCGGCGAAGGCAGCCGGATCGATCGGCCCGACCGACAGCTTTGCCTGCCTCAGCGGCACCGCTTCGAACGGCGTGGCCTCGACCGTCGCGCGGCCCGCGATGCCTTCGCTGTCGGCCTCGACGACCAGCGTCGGCGCCAGCAGCGTGCCGTCGGCCCGCAGCGACACCCGGTAGCTGCGCTGCTCCTGCTCGCCGTCGAGCGAAGCTTCGAGTTCGAGCGGGAACGGCTTGCCGGCGCCGAGGCTGCCGCACGCCGCGAGTTGCCCCCAGGGCAGGCGCAGGCGGGCCTGTTCGATCCGGATCTCGCGCGGCCCGGCCTCGAGGCTTGCGCTGGCGTCGTCGATGCGGAAGGTCTCGGCGCCGAATTCGGCCTCCGCCCAATCGTGCAGCACGAACGCGCCGAGCCGCAGCTCGCCGATGCGGATGCGCAGCGGGATCGGCAGATCCGGCGGCGGCCCGCCGGCGCCGCCCTCGCCCGGGCGGCTCGACAGGTGCACGGCGTCCACGGCCAGCCGGCCGACGTCGAAGGTTTCGTCGAGCAGCGCGCCGGGCGACCATTCGAACTCGACGCCGCTGGCGCGCAGGCGCAGGTCCGGCAGATCGAGGGCCAGGCGGCCAAAGCGCATGCGATCGAACAGCCGTCCGTCCGCCTCCTCCAGCCGCAACGCGCCATGACTCAGCGACGCGGCCAGCGAGGCGACGCTGCGCAGGCCGGCCGTGGTACCGGATACCCAGGCCGCCAGCGAGGCCAGCAGCAACAGCACGGCCGCGGCGAGGCCGGCGAGCCAGCGCCCGGCCCGCCCGAGGCGGGATCGGCGCACTGCGCGGGTCTCGGTCTGCCGCTTGGGGGTCGGCGCCGGCATCAGAAGCTCAGGCGAACAACGCCCTCAGTTCCGCAGCGGGATCCGGCGCGCGCATGAAGGCCTCGCCGACCAGGAAGGCATCGACCGAGCGCCCTCGCATGCGGGCCACGTCCTGGCGGCCGAGGATGCCGGACTCGGTGACGACGATGCGGTCGGCGGGAATCCGCTCGAGTTGGTCGAGCGTGGTCTCGAGCGAGACCTCGAAGGTACGCAGGTTGCGGTTGTTGATGCCGATGAGCGGCGTCTCGAGCTGCAGCGCCAAGTCCAGCTCGCCGGCGTCGTGGCTCTCGACCAGCACCGCCATGCCGAGTTCGGTCGCCAGCGCCTCCATCTCGCGCATCTCGCCCAACGACAGCGCGGCAACGATCAGCAGGATCGCGTCGGCCCCCATCGCGCGGGCCTCCAGCACCTGGTAGGGATCGACCATGAAGTCCTTGCGCAGCACCGGCAGCTCGCACGCCGCCCGCGCCTCGCGCAGGTAGTCCGGCGAGCCCTGGAAGAACTCGCGGTCGGTCAGCACCGACAGGCAGGCGGCACCGCCGCGCTGGTAGGCAGCGGCGATCTCGGCCGGCCGGAAATCGGGCCGCAGCACGCCGCGCGACGGGCTGGCCTTCTTGATCTCAGCGATCACCGCGGCCTCGCCGGCCGCGATGCGCGCGCGCATCGCGCCGACGAAGTCCCTCGCCGGCGCCGCCGCGCGGGCCGCCGCATCGAGTTCCGCCGGCGGGATCTGCTGGCGCGCCCGCGCCACCTCTTCGGCCTTGACGGACAGTATTCGCTTCAGAATGTCGCTCATCCAATACTCACTTGAAGCGGCGCGTGCAGGCGGCGAAGTCTTCCAGCTTCGCCCGCGCCGCGCCCGACGCCAGCGTTTCCCGCGCCAGCGCAATGCCTGCGCCGATGGTGTCGGCGATGTTGGCGGTGTACAGGGCCACGCCCGCATTGAAGACGACGATCTCGCGCGCCGGCCCCTCGTTGTTGTCCAGCGCCGCGAGCAGCATGGCCTTCGACTCCTGCGCATCGCCGACCTGCAGCGGGCGACTGGAGCGCATCTCGAGGCCGTAGTCCTCGGGGTGGATGTCGTATTCGACGATCTCGCCGTCCTTCAGTTCGCCGACCATCGTTGCGCCGCCCAGCGTCACCTCGTCCATGCCGTCGCGGCCATAGACCACCAGCACGTGCTCGGCGCCGAGCCGTTGCATGACGCGCACCTTGATGCCGACCAGGTCCGGGTGGAAGACCCCCATCAGCGTGTGCGGCGCGCCGGCCGGGTTGGTCAGCGGGCCGAGGATGTTGAAGATCGTGCGCACGCCCATCTCGCGCCGCACCGGCGCCACGTTCTTCATCGCGCTGTGGTGGTTCGGCGCGAACATGAAGCCGACGCCGGTGGCCTGGATGCACTCGGCCACCTGTTCGGGCGACAGCGCCAGGTTGACGCCGAGTGCCTCCAGCACGTCGGCCGCGCCGGACTTGGACGACACGCTGCGCCCGCCGTGCTTGGCGACCTGGGCGCCGGCGGCGGCGGCGGCGAAGATCGTCGCGGTGGAGATGTTGAAGGTCTGTGCACCGTCGCCGCCGGTGCCGACCACGTCGAGGAAGTTGCCGCTGCTGCCGGGCACCACGACCTTGGTCGACAGCTCGCGCATCACCGTCGCCGCGGCGGCGATCTCGCCGATGGTCTCTTTCTTGGTGCGCAGGCCGGCGAGCAGCGCCGCGGTGACCACCGGCGACAGCTCGCCGGCCATGATCTGGCGCATCAGCGACAGCATCTCGTCATAGAAGATCTCGCGATGATCGATGACGCGCTGCAGCGCCTCCTGGGGACTGATCGACATGATTCGACTCCGCTTAGGCCGTGACCGGCTGTTCGAGGAAGTTCCGCAGCAGCTCGTGGCCGTGCTCGGTGAGGATGGATTCGGGGTGGAACTGCACCCCTTCGACGGCCAGCGTGCGGTGACGCAGGCCCATGATCTCGCCGTCCTCGGTCCACGCGGTGACCTCCAGACAGTCGGGCAGGCTGGCGCGTTCGACCGCCAGCGAGTGGTAGCGGGTGCAGGTGACCGGCTCCGGCAGGCCGCGGAACACGCCCTCGCCGCGGTGGTGCACCGGCGAGACCTTGCCGTGCATCAGCTTCTGCGCATGCACCACCTTGCCGCCGAAGGCGACGCCGATGGCCTGATGGCCGAGGCATACGCCGAGGATCGGCAGCTTG
>JBNLET010000040.1:0-19917 GCA_050305135.1 Rhodocyclaceae bacterium
CGGTGCGGTGGTCGAGCGCTGGACCGGCGAGCATTTCCGCAATGCCCCCACGGGCTACGAGTTGGGGGATCCTCAATTGGACGCCCAGGACATCCTGCTCGGCGGGCTGGCGGACGACACGATCCTAGGGCTGGGCGGCAACGATGGCCTGTGGGGCTACGACGGCGCGGACAGCATCGACGGCGGCGCAGGGGATGACCTGATCTACGGCGGGCAAGGCCGGGACACGCTGATCGGCGGCGAGGGCCGGGACTATATATTCGGCTCCCACGGGCGTGCCTGGCAGGTAATCCGCTACCGGAACCGTGTGGAACCCGATGGATCATGGTCCTGGTCGGATGGCGGTACGTGGGAGGCGCCGTGGGTCCAGGGCGAAACGACGCCTGGCTCGCGGGGATTTTCGTGGAGCGTGACGCCGCGGGCAACCGATGGCGACCTGATCGTCGATGCCTGGGGCATCTCTCAGGCCTTCGCTGAAGGTGACGTGGGTAGCGCGATCTCGGGAAACGCCGGAGCCGATGTCCTGGTCGGTGGAGATGGCTCCGACACGGTGCTTGGCGGCGCCGATGCGGACTCCATCTTCGGACTGGGCGGCAACGATCTGCTCTCGGGCGACGAAGGCAACGACTACATCGACGGCGACGGACCCGCGTCGAGTGCATTCGAAACGATCTGGTCGCCGGCGGTCGTATTGACGCAACGAGGGGAGGTATCGCCCCTCGTCAGCTACACGACGACCGACGCGGCCAAGCACGGCCGGGATTCGATCAATGGTGGTGACGGCGCGGATACGATCCTCGGGCGTGGCGACGACGACGTGCTGATCGGAGGGGCAGGCGACGACGCGCTGTTCGGCGACGACCGCTACGCAAACGAGCAGGACACGCCCTTGGCCAAGGGGAACGACGCCCTCTACGGAGAAGCGGGCAACGACACGCTGATGGGTGGCTACGGCAGCGACATCCTGTCGGGTGGCGCCGACGACGATTGGTTGTTCGGTGACTTCAACGGCACCGAACACGCCGACCTGCACGGAAACGACTCCATCGATGGCGGCGATGGAAACGACGCGGTGCGCGGAGGCTATGGCGCCGACACGATTCGCGGCGGAAACGGCAATGACGATCTGTGGGGCGGTCTCGCCGAAAGTACGGATCCCGGAAGCGGTGCCGACGACCAGGGCGACTCCATCGAGGGCGGCGCCGGCAACGACCAGATCATGGGCGAGGGGGGCAACGACACGCTGGACGGGGGCTCCGACAACGACTCTCTTTGGGGCGGCCTCGGCAACGATCAGGTGTCCGGTGGCAGCGGTGACGACAGTCTGTACGGCGACGACGGCAACGATTGGCTGTCGGGCGGCGAGGGCAAGGACGTGTTGCGCGGGGGCCGGGGTGACGACACGCTGATCGGCGGCGGCGGACTGGATGAGCTGATCGGCGGCGAAGGCAACGATACCTACTACATCGGTCTGGGCGAGATGGCGGTCGAGGTATTGGCAACGCCGTCGGCCGCGGGCGCCGAGCCCGCCGCCGGACTTGTGGCGGAGACGATCGACGATACCGAGGGGCAGAACACTTTGGTCCTTGGGGGCGTAGCGAGCCTGGATCGGATCAGTTCCCGTTCTGCCGCCGCATCGGCCAGCGATCTGACCATTTCCGCGGGTGATGGCCAGCAGCTCTATGTCGTCGGAGGCAATGGCAGAGCACTCGCGTCGATCTGGGCCGGCGGCCGCAGCTACAGCATCCACGAGTTCAGGAATCGAACGCTGGACGAAACGGTCGATTTAAACGTATCGAGCTCTGGCGGAACGCTGTCGGGTGGGCGAATGAATGATCGGCTGATCGTCAGCGGATCCGACAACACCCTGATGGGCGGTCGCGGCGACGACTCGATAAGCGTGTACGGCGATGGCAATACGATGACCTTCGAGCTGGGCGACGGTAACGACACGGTCCATGCCTGGGGTGTCAATTCACGGCCGGACACGATCGTGTTCGGCGAGGGGATCACCGCGGAGTCGGTTGGACTGGTCATCACCGCAGGGCAATTGGTCGTCAAAGTCGGCGAGCAGGACACCATTACGCGGCAGGGCGCCAGCCTCACGAACATAGAAGCCGACTCTGGAATCGGCCAGTTCGTATTCGCTGACGCGGCCGTACTGACATGGTCCGAACTCGTGGCCAGAGGGATTCTGGCCGAAGGCACGGCAGGGAGGGACACCATACAGGGCTCCAGCGCCGTAGAGACGATTGTCGGCGGCGCCGGAAACGACTTCCTGGTCGGCGGCCGCGGGGGCGATGTGTATCGATATTCCCTTGGCGATGGCGCGGATGTGATTCGGGACCAGGGCAGCACCTCCGAACTCGAGATCGACGCAATCGAATTTGGTGAATCGATCCGAGCGGAAGATGTCAGCTTTCGCGGCACGACGCGCAGCTTGCAGATCACGATTGCCGGCTCGAATGACGTGCTCGTCGTCCAGGAATTCTTCGGTACCGACGGATTGAGTGATTCGCGCATCGAGGAATTCCGCTTTTCCGACGGGACGGTGCTGACGGCAGACCAGATCGATGTGATCGTCGCGACAGGCTCGGCGGCCGACGATCGGCTGTACGGCACTTTCCAAGGGGAGCACATCGACGGTTTGTCGGGAGCTGACTCGATCGAAGGCAACGGCGGAAACGACACCATCTCGGGTGGAGCCGGCAGCGATACCATCAGAGGAGGCGCCGGCGACGACCTTATCCTCTACAACAGGGGTGACGGCGCCGACTGGCTTGCTCGGGATCCTGACAGTTCGAGCGACGGAGACGTCCTCAGATTCGGGCCGGGAATTTCGCCTGCGGACCTGAGCGTCGAATCGAGTGAACGCGCTGTGCTGCGAATCGTCGTCGGTTCTAGTGGCGGAGACCGTTTGGACGTCGTCGCCACGGAAGGCGCCTACGATATTGCGCGCAGCTTCGATCGCTTGGAATTCGCTGACGGTTGGGAGGCCCTGACGGTAGACGACGTTGTGGTGGATGCGCTGACGGGCGATGAATCGGCCGAGTTGATGTACGGATTCGAGAGCGCGGACCGGATCATCGGTGCGGGCGGAGCAGACACCATCTACGGCGAGGGGCGAAATGACACGATCGACGCCGGCGAAGGGGATGACAAGGTCGACGGCGGATTGGGTGACGACTTTCTGGAAGGCGGGGGCGGCAACGACACGCTGAGCAGCACATCGGGTCGCAGCGCGTTCTCGGACGGGCAGGACACCCTCCGCGGTGGACCTGGGGATGACTATCTGAGTGGTGGCCGCCAGGGCGACCTCTACCTGTTCTCATACGGCGACGGCAGGGATCAAATTGATGAGCCGTCGGGCGACGCCGGTATCGATGTCATTCGATTCAATGCCGGCATCACGTCGAACGATGTGTCCATCGTCGAAGATGGAGCCGCAACCTATTTGAGCTATTCGCCTTCCGATGTCGTATCCGGACCGGTTGGGGGACTGGGCATCGAGCGAATCGAATTCGCCGACGGGGAAACCTGGGACGCCGCGGCGATTGCCGCGGCCACCATTCATACCAGCGCGGACACATTGATTGGAACCGGCGAGGGCGACCTCTTTGTCTTCGATAACGATGGCGATTCGATCGTCGAACAAGCGGACGGCGGCTATGACACCTTGCAGTCGTATTTGAGCACCACCCTGCCCGACAACGTGGAGCGGCTGGAGCTCGTCGGCCCGAGGGCCGTGCGCGGGTCCGGCAATGCCTTGACAAACGTCATCGTTGGATCCGAGTTCGCCAACGTCCTTACGGCCGGAGTCAGTGAAGGAGACACGCTGATCGGCGGCGCGGGCGACGACGTCTATCGTCACGTCAGCGAATCCGGGACCACACTCGATTGGACTACCTACCAGGATATGTTCAATGCGTCGTTTGTGGAAGAACCCGGTGGCGGCGTCGACACGCTCGAAACCAACGCGTCGAGAGTGATCCTGCCGGACAACATCGAGAATCTCTCCTTGGTCTCCGGGTACCGGGGGACGATTCTCGTATCCAAGGGAAGCTGGCCTAATCAATACGAGTATACAGGCAATGAACTTGACAATGTCATGGATCTTCGGGCGGAGAATCACAGCATTGCCGACAGCGAGTTCATCGATGGTGGCGAAGGGGCGGATACGCTCATCGGCAGCAGCAGGCGAAGCACCTATGTCGTCGACAATCCCGGCGACGTGGTGCGTGAGGACTATACCGGCCGCGGCGCCAACGAATTTAATCCTGTTCTGGATACCGTGAGAAGCTATATTTCCTATGCATTGGTCGACAACGTCGAAAATCTGGAACTGATTGGCGATGACGCTGAGGTTGGAATCGGCAATCAGCTTGACAATACGCTCGACGGTACGGGCAGTGGGCTTGCAAATACGCTGGAGGGGCGGGGAGGAGATGACCTCTACATCGTCGATCTCGGCGATGCAATCGTGGAGGCAAGCGACGGAGGAATCGACACGGTTCTCGTTCGTACCGGAAACGGGGAGATCGCGCCAGAGGAAATCCGGGTTGCCGACTGGGTGAATGTCGAGAACGTGCGACTGGATGCAAACGGCGCGACACATCGCGTGATCGGCTCGGACGCAGACAACGCGATTTGGGGTTCCGCGGGCGCCGACACACTTCTCGGAGGTGCCGGCAACGACTCGCTGAGTGGGTACTACGTACCGGATTACATCGAATACTACGGCACGCCTTGGCAAACAATTTCGCTTCCCTTCGACGGCGACTTCCTCGACGGAGGCGAGGGCGACGACACCTTGGTTGGCGGGCGCGGATCGGAAACGCTTGTCGGCGGCAAGGGGGACGACCGACTCGAGGGCGGGGAGCATTCCGATACCTACCACTACGAGATGGGCGACGGGCACGACGTCATTGTCGAGATGGAAGCAGCCGACGCCTACACGGACCGCCTGATCTTTGGATCAGGCATTGCCAGTGAAGAGGTTTCCGTAAGTGCCGGGGAGCATTCCATCGTGCTGTTGCACAAGCCGTCCGGCGGATCTGTCGAAATCAACCTCAATAGCGATGGGCTTTCCGCGGTCGAGGAAGTCCGCTTTTCAACGGGTGAGGTCTGGGACGTACTGGAACTACAGTCGCGCTCGCTATTGGAACCCGATGGAGATCGACTCATCGAGGGGAATGACTCTCCAGAGACTTTGGCCGGCGGGGCAGGCAACGATACGATTCGAGCGGCTGGTGGCGAGGACAGTGTTCTTGGCGAATCGGGCAACGACCTCCTCTACGGCGAAGCCGGCGACGACACGCTGGCCGGCGGCAGCGGCAACGACACGTTGATCGGCGGTGAAGGTAACGATACCTACGAATTCGGCATCGGCGACGGTCAGGACATGATCACGCAGGATATCGACGATTCGGCCGCCAAGCTCAACGTGCTGCGCTTCAAGCCGGGCGTTGCGGCCGACGACCTGTTGCTGACGCGCAATGGGATCAACTTGGTGGCCTCGATCGCGGGAACCGCGGACCACGTCGCAATCAGTTCCTTCTTCTACCAAGATAATCCGGCCAACTTCACCGTGCCGATCCAACGCTTCGAGTTTGCCGATGGAAGCACCTGGGAGCTGGACGAGATCGTCCGGCGCTATCTGGACGGTGGCGACGGTCCGGACATGTTGACGGGCTTTTCCGGCGGCGATCTGATCAGTGGCCGGGGTGCTGCGGACAACCTGTACGGCAACGGCGGCGACGACACGATCGCCGGTGGCGACGGCAGAGACGGATTGTATGGAGGCAACGGCTACGATCGCCTGTGGGGCGATGGCGAGACGATGAGGGTCACCTTGAGTGCGTTTGCGGACCTGGCCGACGGCAGCGGAGCCCGCATGCGGCTGCTGGTCGACGGGGTCGAGCAGGCCAGCCGGCTGGTGACCAATACGACGGTGCAGGATTTCGAGTTCGATCTGGTGGTTCCGCTCGGTGGCGAAGGACGACTGGACGTGGTCTTCGACAACGACCAGTCGACGCGCAATCTGCACCTCGAGCAGGTGCGCATCGGAGGTTTCGTGCTGCTGCCGACCGACGCCGGCGTGAGCTATGACCGGGGTCTGGGCGCCGCGGCGTTCGACGGTGTCGACGTGATCGCCGGGCAGGCGGAAATGGAGTGGAACGGCGCCTTGCGCTTCCAACTGCCGGCGGCACTTCTCGCCGGCGGCGGAGACGACCTGCTGGTCGGCGGCGGGCAGGACGATTCGCTCTGGGGCGGGGTCGGAAACGACAGCCTCAAAGGCGAATCCGGCGACGACCGGCTCTACGGCGAAGCCGGCGACGACACGCTCATTGGCGGCAGCGGCAACGACATGCTGATCGGCGGCGAGGGCAACGACACCTACGAATTCGGCGTCGGCAGCGGCCAGGACACGATCGGCCAGGACGTCGATGCCTCGGCCGCCAAGCTCAACGTGCTGCGCTTCAAGCCGGGCGTTGCGGCCGACGACCTGGTGCTCACGCGCAATGGCATCAACCTGGTGGCCTCGATCGCGGGCGGCCCAAACCAAGTCACGATCAGTTCCTTCTTCTACCAAGGCAATCCGGCCAACGTCAGCGCGCCGATTCAACGCTTCGAATTTGCCGATGGAAGCGCCTGGGACCTGGACGAGATCGTCCGACGCTATCTGGACGGTGGTGACGGCCCGGACATGCTGACCGGCTTCTCCGGCGCCGATCTGATCAGTGGCCGCGGCGCCGCGGACAACCTGTACGGCAACGGCGGCGACGACACGATTGCCGGTGGTGACGGCGGCGACGGGCTGTACGGTGGCAACGGAGCCGATCGGCTGTGGGGCGACGGAGAGACGATGCAAGTGATCGTCAGCGCCTATGCGGACCTGGCCGACGGCAGCGGCGCCCGCATGCGACTGCTGGTCGACGGCGTGGAGCAGGCCAGCCGGCTGGTGAGCAATACGGCCGTGCAGGACTTCGAGTTCGATCTGGTGGTGCCGCTCGGCGGCGAAGGGCGGTTGGACATCGTCTTCGACAATGATCAATTGACACGCGATCTGCACCTCGAGCAGGTGCGCATCGGTGCTTCGGTGTTGCTGCCGACCGACGCCGGCGTGAGCTATGACCGGGGCCTGGGCGCCGCGGCGTTCGATGGTGTCGACGTGATCGCGGGGCAGGCGGAAATGAAGTGGAACGGCGCCTTGCGCTTCCAACTGCCGGCGGCACTTCTCGTCGGCGGCGGAGATGACCTGCTGATCGGGGGCGGGCAGGACGATTCGCTGTGGGGCGGGGTCGGAAACGACAGTCTCAAAGGCGAATCCGGCAACGACCTCCTCTGCGGCGAAGCCGGCGACGACACGCTCGCCGGCGGCAGTGGCAACGACACGCTGATCGGCGGCGAGGGCAACGATACCTACAAGTTCGGCGTCGGCAGCGGCCACGACACGATTGACAATCTGTCCAACAACGCCGCGACCGACAACGACGTTCTGTCGCTGAAGAACATGCTGCGCGAGGACTTGTGGCTGTCGCGGCAGGGTGACGACCTGGTGCTCGACGTCCTCGGCAACGACGACGCGATTACGGTGCAGGGGTGGTTTGCGGATAGTGCGCAGCAACTCGATGCGATTCAGGCCGGCGGCTCCTCCCTCTATGCAAACGAAGTGGACAACCTCGTCAGTGCGATGGCGGCCTTCGGCGCGCCGACTGCCGGCGAGATGTCGCTGACGCCGACGCAACGTGAGCAGGTCAATTCGCTGATCGCGGCGAGTTGGCAACCCTGAGGCGCGTCCGCTGGTGCGGGGCCGCATGTCCGCTGCGTGTGCGCTGCAGCGGGCGAGCGGCCCGGCGTCGTCTCTTTGTCCCGAATCGGGCCCACCGCTTGGTCGAGCCTGGATTCGCTCAGTTGAACAGGTTCAGTATCCCGTCCAGCCCCGCCCAGTCCAGCGCATAGCGGCAGCGGGCGCGGACCACCGGCTTGGCGTGGTAGGCGATGCCGATCTCGGCCTCTTCGAGCATCAGGAGGTCGTTGGCGCCGTCGCCGACGGCGATGGTCTGGGTGTTCAGCAGGCCGATCTCGTCGCGCACCGCCATCAAGGTGCGGCGTTTCAGCTCGGCGTCGACGATGTCGCCGAGGACGCGGCCGGTCAGGCGGCCATCGCGGATTTCTAGCCGGTTGGCGAGCGTGTGGTCGAAGCCCAGTTCCCGTTGCAGCCGCTCGGCGAAGTAGGTGAAACCGCCGGACACCAGCACGGTGCGGATGCCGGCCTGGCGCAGGCCACGGAGCAGCGTCTCGGCGCCGGGATTGAGCGACAGGCGGGTGTCGTAGACCTCGGCGAGCGCCGCTTCCGGCAGCCCGTCCAGCAATGCCACGCGGCGCGCCAGGCTTTCGGCGAAGTCCAGCTCGCCGCGCATCGCGGCCTCGGTGATCTCCGACACCTGCGGCTTGACGCCGGCGACACCGGCCAGCTCGTCGATGCACTCGATGTCGATCAGCGTCGAGTCCATGTCGGTGACGAACAGGCCGAAGTCGCGCAGCCGGCGCGTCTCGGGCACCCAGGCGTGATCCAGGCTGCGCTCCGCGCAGTAGTCTGCGATTTCGTCGCTGCGTTCCGCCTGCAGCAGGCGGAATGCGCTTCCGGTGATGCGTTGAATGCCCTGCGCGCCGACCAGCTTGGCCAGCTCCTTCAGGGCGCGGGTTTCGATCTCCACGCCCTGGATGACCAGATTCATTCCATCCGGCTCCGTTTCGGCAGGGCTTCGGCCAGCACCTTGTGGGCCTTGGTGATCATCTCGAGCGTGGTGTCCCAGCCGACGCAGGCGTCGGTCACCGAGCAGCCGTACTTGAGCTGGGAGAGGTCCTGCGGGATCGGCTGGTTGCCCGGCTCGATGTTGCTCTCGATCATCATGCCGACCACCGAGCGGTTGCCTTCGCGCACCTGGTGGCAGACGTCCTTCATGACCAGCGGCTGGAACTCGGGCTTCTTCCAGGAGTTGGCGTGGCTGCAGTCGACGACGACGTTCTGCGGCAGCTTGGCCTTGGCCAGCGCCTGTTCGGCGAGCGAGATCGAGACGGTGTCGTAGTTCGGGCGGCCGCCGCCGCCGCGCAGCACGACGTGGCCGTAGCGGTTGCCGTTGGTGCGCACGATGGCCGACTTGCCCTGGCTGTTGATGCCGAGGAAGCTGTGGCGGTTGGAGGCCGAGATGATGGCGTTGATGGCCACCTCCAGGTCGCCGTCGGTGGCGTTCTTGAAGCCGACCGGCGTCGACAGCCCGGAGGCCATCTCGCGGTGGGTCTGGGATTCGGAGGTGCGGGCGCCGATGGCGGTCCAGGAGATCAGGTCGCCGTAGTACTGCGGTGCGATCGGATCGAGCGCCTCGGTGGCGGTCGGCAGGCCGGTCTCGCAGACGTCGAGCAGGAACTGGCGCGCCTTGCGCATGCCTTCGTCGATGCGGAACGAGTCGTCCATGTAGGGATCGTTGATGTAGCCCTTCCAGCCGGTGGCGGTGCGCGGCTTCTCGAAATACACCCGCATTACCAGCAGCATGGTCTCCGATACCTCGTCGGCCAGCGCCTTCAGCCGTCGCGCGTAGTCCAGACCGGCCTCGGGATCGTGGATCGAGCACGGACCGACGACGACGAACAGGCGGTTGTCGTCCCGGTCCAGGATGCGCTGCAGCGCGCGGCGTCCCCGCTGGACCGTCTCGGCGGCCTTGTCGGTGAGCGGAACCAGGGCCTTGATCTCCTCGGGGGAGGGCATGGTATCGAAGGTTCCGACGTTCAGGTTTTCGGTCTGGGCGACGCTCATGGCCGGCTCCGCAGTGCATCAGGGACCGGCATTGTAACGCAAGCGGGGACGCGTTCCGTGCCCCGTCCGGGGGGCGGGGCCGCTCGGCCGCAAGACGGTGTGACGTGACCTTTAGTTGAACCGCGGCATGCCGTAACAAGTCAGGGTTTCTGCGAGATCCCGGCCATCGTGGCGGGTTGGAGCGGACTCGAACAGTGGGGACAGCAATGACTGGAAGACACCGGGTCGCCGTCGTCGATGACGTGGCGGCGATGCACAAGCTGTATGACGGCGTGTTGAAGGATCGCTACGAGGTGCTGGCCTTCTCCACCGGCCGCGAGTTCGTCGACTCGGGCGAGGAGGTGGACGCCGTACTGCTCGACATCGAAATGCCGGAGATGGACGGCTACGAGACCTGCCGCCATCTGCGCGCACAGGGCATGGATGCGACCCAGGTGCTGTTCGTGTCGGGCCACGACAGCGAGCAGGAACGGATGGCGACCTACGAGGCCGGCGGCGACGATTTCGTCACCAAGCCGATCGTCGCCGACGAACTGCGCCTGAAGGTCGATGTCGCGGTCCGCCGCCGCAAGGTGGTACAGAGCCTGGAAGACCGGTCCAGCATGGCTCAGCAGATCGCCTTCTCGGCCATGAGCAGCATGGGCGCGCTGGGGGTGATCCTGGACTTCATGCGCGGTTCGGCCGACATCTGCGATGCCGGAACGCTGGCGACTCGGCTGCTGGAAGCGATGCACGCGTGGGGCCTGCGCGGCGCCGTCAGGCTGCGCGGCGCGGACGGCGTGCGCGATGCCTTCAGCGACAACCAGCATTCGCCGCTGCAGGCCTCGGTGATGGACAGCCTGAAGGACATGGGTCGGATCTTCCAGATGCGTTCGCGCGCCATCGTCAACTTTCCGCACGTGACGCTGCTGGTCGAGAACCTGCCGGTGGACGACGAGGATGCGCTGGGCCGCACGCGCGACAACCTGGCGATGCTGGGCGAGACCGCCGAGACCACGCTGCGCGGCCTGAACGCGATGGCGCAGCACGACCGGCAGCAGAGGATCGCCCGCGAGACGCTGGACGAACTGAAATCGCTGCTCGCCAGCACGGCCGAGCATTCGACCCAGAACAGGGGACAGACCGAAGCGCAGCTGATGCACCTGAGGGCCGACGTGCAGATGCTGCTGCGCAGCTTCGGCCTGACCTCGATCCAGGAGTCGATGATCAGCGGTGAGCTGGAGCGTTCGACGCAGGAGATGCTGGACCTGTTCGACGAAGCGACGCAGATCGAAATGCAGTTCGCCCACGTGCTGGGGCGGCTGCAGGTGATGAGCCTGCCCGGGGGCGACTGAAGCTCACAGCGGTCCGTCGTACTCGCCGCGCGCCGGGTAGTCGGACTTCTGCACGAAGTCCAGCGCGCCGACCAGGTCGGCGAAGTTCGGCCGCGCGAACGGCATGGTCTGCACCGCGCCGTAGTACAGCGTGCCGTCCGGCCGGAGCAGGAACAGGCCCGGCTCGGAGAAGCGCGCCGGCTCGTCGATGCCGATCGAGGTCTTGCCGCGGCTGGTGGAGATGTAGAGGCCCCAGGCGCGGGCCTGCTCGAGCGGCAGGCCGTAGGCGAAGCGCAGGCGCCGGGCCTTGACCTTGTCCGCCATCGCCGCAGCGCGCTCGGCATCGTCGCCGGAGATCGCCACCACGGTCACGCCGCGTTGCTCGAACTCCGGCATCAGGCGCTCCAGTTCCGTCAGGTATTTGGCGCAGATCGGGCAGTGCAGGCCGCGGTAAAAGACCAGCATCGTGAAGTGCTCGGCCTTCTCGGCGGCCAGATCGAAGCGGCCATGGGCGACCGTGTCGAGCGCGATCTGTGGTACGGCTTGGCGGGGCATCAGCATCTTGAGCAACTCCTTTGGACAGTGGGTGCTTGCATCATCGCGTACGAAGAGTATCTTTTTGTGCAGATTGGATTGCAGGACGTTCAAAGATGCCTTCGATCGACCGGCTGAGCGCACTGATCGCCGGCCTGCTGCCGCGGCTTGCCGTCTACCGCGCCGGCGACCTGGACGAGGTCGGCGAGACCCTGCCGGGCCGAGGCCAGGGGCTGCGCATCCATCTGCTGGTGAGCGGCCGCGTGGACTACTCCGACCTCGCCCGCCGGCAGACGCTGGAGGCCCCGGCGGTGGCGGTGTTGCGCGACGACCAGCGCCACCTGCTGGTCAATCGCGGCGAGGAAGGGCCGACGATCCTGAGCGCACTGGTCGGTTTCGAAGGGCCGGCGCAGGAGGTCCTGATGCAGGCCTTCAAGTCCCCGGTGCTGCTGGGCCTGGCCTCGGCCGGCGAGGATCTGGCCCACCTGCTGGCGCTGATCCGCAGCGAGCTCGCGCAAGCCCGCTGCGGCCGCCATGCGCTGCTGGCGCGGGCCGGCGAGATCCTGCTGATCACCACATTGCGGCACATCATTGCCCATCCGGGCAGCGCGGCCGGCGTGCTGCGCGCTCTGGCCGATCCGCGCGTGGCGCGGGCGGTGGTGGCGATGCACGAGGATCCGGCCGCGCCTTGGTCATTGGAGGCGCTGGCCGAGCGGGCCGGCATGTCGCGCACCGCGTTCGCGACCACCTTCCGCCAGCACATGGGCAATACGCCGGGCCACTACCTGTCCGGCCTGCGGCTGGCGATCGCCGAACAGAGCATCGAGCGCGGCGAGGGGCTGAAGCGGGCGGCCCGGGTGGCCGGCTACGCCAGCCCGGCGTCGCTGTCGCGGGCCTTGTCCCGCCGCCGCGCGCTCAGGTCACCGCCGCCAGCAGCGAGCGCACCGCGGCGACCCGCTGCTTGAGGCCGGGCGCCTCGATCCTGCGGATCAGGCGGTCCGGCCCGGCCATGCGGGTGTTGCGATCCTTCTGGATCAGTTCGATCACCTTGACCGGGTCGATCGGCGGACTGGCGCCGAACTGCACGGTGATCTGAGCCTCGGAGGCGTCCAGCTTCTGGATCTCGAACGGTTTCAGCAGCAGCCGCAGCCGGTGGCTCTCGATCAGCGCCTGGGTCTGCGGCGGCATTTCGCCGAAGCGGTCGATCAACTCCTCCTGCAAGTCGCGCAACTCGTCCTCGGCATCGCAGTTGGCGAGCCGCTTGTACAGCGTCAGCCGCTCGCCGACGTCGGAGCAGTAGCTGCTGGGCAGCAGCGCCGGGGTGTGCAGGTTGATCTCGGACACCACCTCCAGCGGCTGCGACAGGTCGGGCTCCTTGCCGGCCTGCAGGTCCTTGACCGCGCGCTTCAGCATCTCGCTGTAGAGCGAGAAGCCGATCTGCTGGATCTCGCCCGACTGGTTTTCGCCCAGCACCTCGCCGGCACCGCGGATTTCCAGGTCGTGCATGGCGAGGAAGAAGCCGGCGCCCAGGTCCTCCATCATCGTGATCGCCTCGAGCCGTTTCTGCGCCTTGGCGGTCGGCTTGGCGTGGGCGTCGGTGAGCAGGTAGGCGTAGGCCTGGTGGTGCGAGCGACCGACCCGGCCGCGCAACTGGTGCAGTTGGGCGAGGCCGAACTTGTCGGCCCGGTTGATCAGGATGGTGTTGGCGGTCGGGATGTCGATGCCGGTCTCGATGATCGTCGAACACAGCAGCAGGTTGGCGCGGTGGGTCGTGAAGTCGCGCATCACGCGCTCCAACTCGCGTTCCGGCAGCTGGCCGTGGCCGACCGCGATGCGCGCCTCGGGCAGCAGTTCGGCGAGCGCATCGCGCATGTTCTCGATGGTGTCCACCTCGTTGTGCAGGAAGTACACCTGGCCGCCGCGCTTGAATTCGCGCAGCACCGCCTCGCGCACGATGCCCTTGCTGTAGCGCTGCACGAAGGTCTTGATCGCCAGCCGTCGCGACGGCGCGGTGGCGATGACCGAGAAGTCGCGCATCCCTTCCAGCGCCAGGCCGAGCGTGCGCGGGATCGGCGTCGCGGTCAGCGTCAGGATGTCCACTTCGCTGCGCAGCGTCTTCAGGGCTTCCTTCTGCCGCACGCCGAAGCGGTGTTCCTCGTCCACGATCACCAGGCCGAGGCGCTGGAAGCGGACGTCCTTCTGCAGCAGCCGGTGGGTGCCGATCAGGATGTCCACCTTGCCCTCGGCCAATTCGGCCAGCGCCTGGGACTGCTCCTTGGCGCTCTTGAAGCGCGACAGCTCGGCGATCTTCACCGGCCAGTCGGCGAAACGATCGGCGAAGGTCTGGTAGTGCTGTTCGGCCAGCAGCGTGGTCGGGCACAGCACCGCCACCTGCTTGCCGTCCGACACCGCGACGAAGGCCGCCCGCAGCGCCACCTCGGTCTTGCCGAAGCCGACGTCGCCGCACACCAGCCGGTCCATCGGCCGGCCGGCCTTCATGTCCTCGACCACGGCGTCGATGGCGGCCTTCTGGTCCGGCGTCTCCTCGAAGCCGAAGGCATCGGCGAAGGCCTCCAGGTCGTGCTGGCGGAAATCGAAGCGGTGGCCCGGCCGGGCGGCGCGCTTGGCGTACAGCGCCAGCAGCTCGGCGGCGGTGTCGCGCACTTGCTGGGCGGCTTTGCGCTTAGCCTTTTCCCACTGGCCGGAGCCGAGCCGGTGCAGGTCCACGGCCTCCGGATCGGCCCCGGCGTAGCGGGTGATGACGTGCAGTTGCGACACCGGCACGTAGAGCTTGTCGCCGCCCGAATACTCCAGGTGCAGGAACTCGGTGTCGCCTTCGCCCAGGTCCATGTGGGCGAGGCCCAGGTAGCGCCCGACGCCGTGACTGGCATGCACCACCGGATCGCCGACCCGCAGCTCCGACAGGTCGCGCAGCCAGCCTTCGGCAGTCGCCTTGCGGCCCGCGTCGCGGCGGCTGCGGGTGCGCGCGGTGGTGGCGTAGAGCTCGCTCTCGGTGACGAAGGCGATGCGCGCCTCCGGCAGCAGGAAGCCGTTGACGAGCGGCCCGACGGCCAGTGCGAAGGCTTCGCCGCCGCCGACGAAGGCCGCCAGGTCCTCGCAGGCGGCCGGCTTCAGGCCGTATTCGGCCAGGTATTCCTGCATCGTCTCGCGCCGCCCGGGCGTCTCGGCCAGCAGCAGCAGGCGGCCGTCGAACTGCTCGAGCAGGGCCTTCAGCCGGTGCAGCGGGTCGCTCGCCTTGCGCTCCACCGAGACGTCCGGCAGCGGCCGGGCGGCGTCGGCCTGGACCTTGTCGAGCTGCAGTTGCAGGCGTGCGCGGCGGCCCAGTTCGAGAAAGAATTCTTCTTCCGGCAGGAACAGTTCGGCCGGCGGCAGGATCGGCCGGCTGCGGTCGCCGGCCAGCAGGTCGTGGCGCGAGCGGGTGTCGCGCCAGAACTCGGTGACGGCGCGGGACACGTCCTGGTGCAGCACCACCGTGACCTCGGCCGGCACGTAGTCGAACAGGCTCGCGGTGTGCTCGAAGAACAGCGGCAGGTAGTACTCGATGCCCGGCGGCAGGATGCCGTTCGAGACGTCCTTGTAGATGCCGGCGCGGGTCGGATCGCCTTCCATCACCTCGCGGAAGCGCTGGCGGAACAGCGTGCGGGCCTTGTCGTCGGTGGGAAACTCGCGCGCCGGCAGCAGGCGGATCTCGCGCACCGGGTACACGGTGCGCTGGCTGTCCGGGTCGAAGGTCTTGATGCTTTCGATCTCGTCGTCGAACAGGTCGAGGCGGTAGGGCAGCGTCGAGCCCATCGGGAACAGGTCGATCAGTCCACCGCGCACGCTGTATTCGCCCGGCCTCACCACCTGCGTGACGTGGTCGTAGCCGGCCATCGTCATCTGCCGCCGCAGCGCCTCGCCGTCGAGCTTCCCGCCCTGCTTCAGGAAGAAGGTGTAGGCCGCCAGGTAGGCCGGCGGTGCTAGGCGGTAGAGCGCCGTCGAGGCCGGCACCAGCAGCACGTTCGGCGCGGCGCTCGAGATCGCGTGCAGCGTCGCCAGGCGCTCCGACACCAGATCCTGGTGCGGCGAGAAACTGTCGTAGGGCAGGGTTTCCCAGTCCGGCAGCACCAGCGGCGCGATTTCCGGCGCCAGCCAGCGGATCTCGTCCTGCAGCCGCAGCGCGTCGGTCGGGCTGGCGGTGACGACCAGCAGCCGCTCGCCGCGGGCGGCCAGCCGGGCCAGCGCCAGCGCGTCGGACGAACCGGACAGCAGCGGCAGATCCAGCTTGTGGCCGGCACGCGGCGGCTTGCATCGGTCGACGGCGGGCAGGGCGGGGAGATGCTCCAAAGGCATGGCGAATCGGGGTCGGGGGGCTGCGGGGAGGGCCGATTATCCTGGAAATCGGTCTCCCGCGCTGGAGGCTTGCGCTCCGCCGGCGGGTCGGAACTCAGGCGAACCGGTCGATCAGGGCGCCCGGGCCGGATTCCGTGTCGTCGCCCGACTGGTAGGCCTGGCGCGCCTGGCTGGCCAGCTCGCTGCGCGCCTCGGCCGCCATGCGGGTCGCCGCCGCGGCCACCTGCATGTCCTTGCCCGAAGGCTGGGCGGGCGCCAGTGCCGCAGCCCGGATCCGTTCAGCCTTGGCCAGCGACTCTTCCGGTGTGCGGCCCTCGGAGACGTCCAGCGAGACTTCGCCGCCGATCGCGTACATCTGGCCGTCGGGGCCCCGCTGGTAGCTGTAGCTTGCCCCTCCGCGCGCCAGGCTGCCGGCCGTGGCCAGGTGGGCGGCCTCGTGGGCGCGCACCTCGCGGTCGCGCGCCTCGAGCTGGTCGAGCACGCGCTGTTCGTCCTTGCTTAGACCGGAGGTCGCGGAGTCCTGCGCTGCGGTGGCGCCGGAACGGCGTGTCTGCCCGTCGTCCGCGTCGGGCGTAGCTTCCGTCCGCCCGTCGTCGGCCGCCAGCTGTTCTTGTGCAGCTGCGTTCAGGCGTGGCGAGGAGACGGCCGGAGCCGGATGCGAGGCGGGGAGCGATGGCAATGACGCAATCATCGTGCTCGAAGACCCGTGTAGTGTTTCGTGCAGCCGCCCGAGGCCGGCTGAAGCCGGCCCTACCGGCAAACACGCTTCGGTCGGGCTCGTAGGGCCGGCTTCAGCCGGCCAGCGGCGCCCGAGTTCCGCCTGATCATGGGCTCGGCCAAGATCGAAACCTACACTAACAGAGCAGCGACTGCCGGGACAGGATCAGACGCGCTTTCAGGCGGCCGGTGCTTCCTCCGTCGCTTCCTCGGGCGGGCGCGGCGGCGGCAGATGGTGTTCGAGCCAGGCGAGCGTCAGCCGCGCCGCCTGATCGAGCGTGCCGGGGGCGCGGAAATCCTCGTCCGCGCCGGCGATCGACTGCCAGTCCTTGTGGGTGGTGACGAGCTCGAAGGCCGGCCGCTGGTAGCGCTCGACGCCGGCATCCTCGCCGCCGACGATGAAGCGGCTCGGGCAGCGAAGGGCGCGCAGCGGACCGGCACCGGCCAAGTCCGGCCGGCCGCCGCGGCAGACCAGGGCGCCGACCCGCTCGGCCTTGCGGGCGGCGGCGCGCACCGCGGCGCCGCAGGTGGTGCCGGAGGCGATCACGGCGATCGACAGCAGCTCGAAGCCCGGCTGATGGTCGAGCCAGTCGAGCGCCGAAACCAGCCGCGCGCTCATCAGCGGCACGTTGTAGCGGGCGTCCGGATCGCGCTGTTCCTCGTAGCGCGTCAGCAGGTCCAGGCTGAGCGTGGCGAAGCGCGCTTCCTCGAGGCGCTTGGCGATCATCGCTTCGCGCAGGTCGGCGTGCAGGATGCAGCCGTTCTGCACCAGCACGGCGATGCCGCGCACGTCCGGCGCGTGGGCCAGCACGGCATCGAGCCAGACCCGGTCGGCCTGCACGCTGAGAGAGGTATGTCGGAACGCGTACACGTGATCCTGCTGCTGTTTCCCGTCCCCTATTCTATCGGGCTGCGGGCCCGCGGACTTCAGCCGAGATGCACCGGGATGCGCCGCGGCCCGAAATCGCCGCGGTAGGCGGAGAAGCGGCCGGCCAGCGGATGACCGCAATCCGGGCAGGTGCCGTCGTCGCGCAGCCGGTATTCGACGATGCGGTACCAGTCGCGCCGGATCAGCGCGGCCCGGCAGTTGCGGCAGCGGGTCGTGCCGCCCTCGAGGTCGTGCACGTTGCCGGTGTAGACGTGGGCGAGGCCTGCTTCGAGCGCGATCGCGCGGGCCCGCGTCAGTGTCGCCGGCGGCGTCGAGGCGCGGTCGGTGAGCTTGAAGTCGGGGTGGAAGGCGGTGAAATGCAGCGGCGTATCGGCGCCCAGCTCGTTCAGCACCCAGCGGCTGAGCTCGCTCAGTTCGCGCTCCGAATCGTTGGCGCCGGGAATCAACAGCGTCGTGATCTCGAACCACACCTCGCTGTGCCCGCGCAGCCAGACCAATGTGTCGAGCACCGGTTGCAGGTGGGCACCGGTCAGCTTCCAGTAGAACGCCTCGCTGAAGCTCTTCAGGTCCACGTTGGCTGCGTCCATCACCGCGTAGAAGTCCCGCCGCGGCGCCTCGTGGATGTAGCCGGCCGTCACTGCCACGCTGTCGATGCCGCGCTCGCGGCAGGCCTGGGCGGTATCGATCGCGTACTCGGCGAAGATCACCGGGTCGTTATAGGTGAAGGCGACGCTGCGACAGCCGTGCCGCGCGGCGGCCTCGGCGATCTGCTGCGGGCCGGCCCGGTCCATCAGCCGGTCCATGTCGCGCGACTTGGAGATGTCCCAGTTCTGGCAGAACTTGCAGGCCAGGTTGCAGCCGGCGGTACCGAAGGACAGCACCGAGCTGCCCGGATGGAAATGGTTGAGCGGCTTCTTCTCGATCGGGTCGATGCAGAAGCCCGAACTGCGCCCGTAGGTGGTCAGCACCATCTGCTCGCCCTGGCGCATGCGCACGAAGCAGGCGCCGCGCTGGCCGTCGCCGAGGCGGCAGTCGCGCGGGCACAGGTCGCACTGCAGCCGCCCGTCCTCCAGCCGGTGCCAGTAGCGGGCCGGGTGGGACGATTGCGGGATCGGCTCAGACGGCGTGTTCATCCTCGACGAACTTCTCCACCTGGTAGGTCGCGATCATCACGTTGCCGCTCCAGTGTCCGGCCGGCAAGCCGGCCTTCTGCTTGAGGTGTCCGAGGAACTCGCGCGGATCGGGCAACTGCGCCCACACCTGGGGCAGGAAGGTGGCGCGCCGGCAACCCTCGAAGAAGATCACGCCGTCGCGGCCGGGCCGGAGCCGATCGAGAACCTGCTGCTCGCTCTTGAACTCCATGAACTCCGGGCGGCTCAGCACCGATACCTCGACCTTTACCGAGGGCCACTCCGATGCCGTCATCGGTTCGAAGCGGTGGTCGCTCATGGCCGCCGCGACGGCGTTGTGATCGATGTCCGCGCCCAGTGGCCGCTGCGGCTGAAGGCTGCCGATGCAGCCTCGCAAGCGGCCGTCGCGGGTCAGCGTCACGAAGCAGGCCACGCGTTCGGCGAAGGCCGGATGGGCGGGCGGATCGGCGGCGCTCAAGCCCAGCTCGTGCGAGATGGCCCAGCGCGCGCGGGCGATCAGGGTTGCGCCCAGCGCTTCGTCAGTGGCGTGCACCTTGCTCCTCCTCGTCGAAGCGGAAACTGGCATAGCCGACCACCCGGTCGCGCGGGCCGGCGGTGTCGCCCGAATTGCGCAGGTCCAGCAGGCGCGGGCGCAGGTGGCGGGCGCCGGCGACCGCCAGCAGGCCGTTCAGCGGCGTTGCGCCGCAGGCCTGCTCGTGGTCGAGGGGCGCGCGCAGCTCGCCGATCTGCTCGCAGGTGGCACGATCGATGTGGCGGGCCTCGCCATAGGAATGGTAGTGGGAAAGGTCCGAACTGATCAGGATCAACGTCTCCGGGCCGCCCCACAAGGCCTCGATGACGGCCTGCAACTGCTGCGTCGGCATCTGTCCGACGACCAGCGGCAACAGCGTGAAATGATCCAGCACGCTCTGCAGGAAGGGCAGTTGCACTTCGAGCGAGTGCTCGAACGCGTGGGCGGCGTCGGATACCTGCACCCCCGGCAGCGATTGCAGGCGCTGCCAGGCTTCGCGGTCCAGCTCGACGCGGCCGAGCGGCGTCTCGAACGCCAGTGCCGCCGGCAGCGCGACGCCGCGCACCGCCACGCGGTGGGCCGGTCCGAGCAGCACGACCTTGCGGATTTCGGCGTGCCAGGGCGCCAGGCCG
>JBNLET010000041.1:0-5750 GCA_050305135.1 Rhodocyclaceae bacterium
CGAGCCCATGATGCCGAACATGTCGGTCACGTCGTTGGAGACCAGGGTCTCCACGAATGCTTCCGAGGGCGTCATCTTGGTCGGGCCGCTGGGCACGCTGCGGGGGGTGTCGCTCATGATCGCTGTGTCTCCTGTGAATGCATAAATTCCAAAAATCGGATTTTTACGTTCCGAAAAAGAGAACGTGAGCGAACTCTAGACACTCTTGGCCCAGGAGTCAAGAAAATTTCAAAAAACGGTACGTATTGTGTCGGAAAAAGAAATGCAGTACGATCGGCGCCTCTGCTGCACTCATTGCGAAGCAACCGGGAAAGGAGACGCCGAAGTGACTGACATGGCCCAGATTCAGCCGGAGCGGATGGTTTCGGTGCGCGACACTTTCGGAATTGAAGCCGATTTGCAAGTGCCAGCCTTTGCTGAGCGCGACGATCACGTGCCAGAAATCGACGACGCCTACCGCTTCAACCCGGACGTCACGCTGGCGATCCTGGCCGGCTTCACGCGCGACCGCCGGGTGATGGTGCAAGGCCTGCACGGCACCGGAAAGTCCACCCACATCGAGCAGGTGGCGGCGCGTCTGAACTGGCCCTGCGTGCGCGTGAACCTGGACGGCCACATCAGCCGGCTGGACCTGGTCGGCAAGGATGCGATCGTCGTGCGCGATGGCCAGCAGGTGACCGAGTTCCAGGAGGGCATCGTGCCGTGGGCGCTGCAGCGGCCGGTGGCGATGATCTTCGACGAGTACGACGCCGGGCGGCCGGACGTGATGTTCGTGATCCAGCGCATCCTCGAGCGCGACGGCAAGTTCACGCTGCTCGACCAGAACCGGGTGATCCGTCCGCACAAGTACTTCCGCCTGTTCGCCACCTCCAACACGGTCGGGCTCGGCAACCTGTCGGGCATGTACCACGGTACCCAGGTGCTCAACCACGCCCAGATCGACCGCTGGAACATCGTCGCGACGCTGAACTACCTGCCGCACGACGAGGAGGTGGCGATCGTGCTGGCGCGGGTGCCGAAGAAGAACTACGACAAGGGCCGCAAGCAGATCGCCTCGATGGTCCAGCTCGCCGACCTGACCCGCAAGGGCTTCGCCGCCGGCGACCTGTCGACGCTGATGTCGCCGCGCACGGTGATCACCTGGGCGGAGAACTGCGAGATCTTCCGCAATCCGGCGCTGGCCTTCCGGTTGTCGTTCCTGAACAAGTGCGACGAAGCCGAGCGGCCCATCGTTGCCGAGTACTACCAGCGCTGCTTCGGCGAGGAGCTGGACGAATCGTGGATGCGCGAGGCGCAGGCGTGAGCACCGCGCAGCAGCGCGCCAAGCGGCAGCAGAAGGTCGAAGAGCTGTGCGCCGCCACCTTGCGCGCACTGACGGGCGATGCCGGCCTGCACTACCGCGGCCGGCGCCTGCACCGGGGCGCCCGGCCGCTGCCCATGCATGCGCCGCATCAGCGCGTCGACACCGACCTCGACGGCTTCGACGCCTGTCGCGCCGCGGCCGATGGCATGGCCCTGCGCCTGCTGCATTCCGACCCCGAGCTGCACCGCCGCCTGTGCCCGCCGGGCGGCGTCGAGCGGCTGGTGTTCGAGTGGCTGGAGCAGCTGCGTGTCGAGACGATGGTGCCGGCCGATATGCCCGGTATGGCCGGGAACCTGGTTCATCGCTTCGAGGACTGGTCGCGCAGCTTCTACCGCGAGGGCCTGACCGAAGGGCGGCTCGGCATCCTGCTGTACACGGTGGCGCAGATGGCCTGGTCGCGGCTGATGGCGCGGCAGGTGCTGGACGAGACCGAGGACTACATCGAAGGCACCCGCGCCTCGCTGGTCGGCGTGCTCGGCAGGCCGCTGGCCGGCATGCGGCGCCACCGCGACAACCAGGCCGAATTCGCCCGGCATGCACTGGAAGTGGCCCGGGTGGTCGACGAGACCATGCGCTCGGACCGCGCCGAGGCCGGCGGCGGCGACAGCGCGCCCGAGCCCGACGAAGAAGACGAAGCCAAGAGCCGCTTCGCGCTCCAGCTCGACTTCGACCAGGACGAAGGCGAGGGCGACAGCATCGCCGCGGCCACCACCGGCGACAGCAAGGTGTTCGAAGACGCCCAGCAGGCCTACCACGTCTACACCACCCGCTTCGATACCGAGGTGGCCGCCGGCACTCTGGTGCGCAAGGCCTTGCTGCGCGAATACCGCGAACGGGTCGACAAACGCATCAGCGAACAGGGCATCAACCTGTCGCGGCTGGCGCGCATGCTCGGCGCGATTCTCGCGCAGCCGCAGCGCGACGGCTGGCTGTTCGGGCAGGAAGAGGGGCGCATCGACGGTGCGCGCCTGTCGCAGCTGATCAGCTCGCCAGCCGAGCGGCGCCTGTTCCGGCAGGACCAGTTCCTGCCCACGGCCGACTGCGTGGTGGCCTTTCTGGTGGATTGCTCCGGCTCGATGAAAACGCACGCCGAGCCGGTGGCGACGATGGTCGACCTGCTGATTCGTGCGCTCGAGATGGTCGGCGTCACCACCGAGATGCTCGGCTTCACCACCGGCGGCTGGAACGGCGGCCGGGCCGCCAAGGCGTGGATGAGCGAGGGCCGGCCGGCGCACCCCGGGCGGCTCAACGAAGTCACCCACATGGTGTTCAAGCCTGCCGAGCGAAACTGGCGCCGTGCCCGCATCGACATGATGGCCCTGCTCAAGCCCGACCTGTTCCGCGAGGGTATCGACGGCGAGGCGGTGGACTGGGCCTGCAACCGGCTGCTGGCGCGCAGCGAAGCGCGGCGCATCCTGATCGTCATCTCCGATGGTTGCCCGGCCGATAGCGCCACTGGCCGCGCCAACGACGAGTTCTACCTGGACAACCACTTGAAGGACGTGGTGGCGCGGCGCGAACGCCAGGGCGAGGTCGAGATCCTGGGCCTCGGCGTGGGGCTCGACCTGAGCCCCTTCTACCGCCGCTGCCTGGCCACCGACATGAGCCAGGCGCTCGACAACGCGCTGTTCCAGGACATCGTGCAACTCATCGGCGGCCGGCACCGGCGCTGATGCGCCATCGGGCCGCGGGCGGCGCCGGGAGGCCCCGGCTGGATCCGAGGAATCCGCGTATCCGGCGCGACGGCCCATTTGAAGGACGCTTCCGCCCATGAAACATCTTTCGCCGCAGACCCGGTCCGTCGATGATCCGCGTGGGTCGGGCCGCCCCATTGCGCGGCTACGACGTACGCCCTTGCTGTTGGTGCTCGGCGTGGCGCTGGTCCTGCTGGCGGGGGGCGCGGTGCTGCATGGGGCCATGCCCGATCTGCGCGAGGCCGGCAGCCCCTTGCGCCAGAGCCTGGCCATGCTGGGCGGCGTGCTGCTGCTGGTGCCGGCGGCCTTCTCGGTGGCCAAGCGCGGAGGGCTGAGCAAGCGCCCGCCGAGTTGGTTCGTCGCCCATGTGCTGGCCAGCACCGTGGGACTCGCGCTGGTGAGTTTTCACGCGCTCGGCGGCCGCTTGCTGTCGCCGCCGGGCGTCGTGCTGGCGCTGCTGTTCTTCCTCGTGCTGCAAGGCACGCTGGCGCGCATCTTCCTGCCGCCCAGGCTGTCGCAGCAATTCGGTTCGCGACCGCCAAGCTACCGTCTGGTGGCTGCGGCCGGGCAGCTCGAACTGGCTGCGATCATCGAGCGCAAGCGGGCGCTCCTGTCGCGTCTCGACGCGCAGGCCGACGAGGCCCTGTTTTCGCCGAATCTGCGCCATGCGCTGCGCCACCCATGGCTGACCCTGTGCTACGCCCGGCTGGCCGGCCGCGAGGCGTGCCTGGTCGGTGCCCGCCGAAGTGCCGGGCGGGTGTTGTCCTCGTGGCGTCGATTGCACATCGCGGTGGCGCTGTTGTTCTTGAGCGGGCTGGCGGCCCATGTCGCCGTGGTGACCTTGTTTGCCGGCTATGCTGCCGCCGGGCGGCCGATCTACTGGTGGCATCTGGCCGCCTGGGGAGCGTGAGCATGGGGCGTCTGAGCCTGAGTATCGATCTCGAGCGCTGCACCGGTTGCAAGAGTTGCGAGGCCGCCTGCAAGCAGGTCAACGGCCTCGGGCCGCATGAGTACCGCAACAAGGTGCTGTGGCTCGGCGCGCCGGACTCGCCCGCGCTCGACTTCCTCACCGTGACCTGCCAGCAGTGTGAGCGCCCGGCCTGCCTGCGCGCCTGCCCGGTGGCGCCGAAGGCGATCTCGAAGGATCCGGCGAGCGGTGTCGTCGCCGTCGACGAATCGCGCTGCACCGGTTGCGGCGAGTGCGTGCTGGCTTGCCCGTATGGCGCGATGGGATACGATCCGGTCGATCACCATGCGCTCAAGTGCGACCTGTGCGCGCCGCGCCGCACACGCGGCGAGGGGCCGGCCTGCGCCAGCGTGTGCCCGACCCGCGCGATCACCTTCGGCGAGCGAGATGCGTTGCTGCGGCGGGCACGCGACGCCGGCAAACCGGTGCGCGACCACGACCACTTCCTGCAGGGGCCGGCAACGCTGTATCTGGACCGCCGACCTGCCGAGCCGCACGCCGTGCCGCGCGACCGCCTGTCGGACGCCGCGCCGCCGGCGGTGCTGCTCGATCAACGCAGCCGCGCACGAATCTCCGCCGGCGACGCGAAGCCGCCCTACCGGGCGGACAACTCGGCACCCGCCGACGAGATCAGGCCGGGCGGCTGCCACATCTGCTTCAATGCCTGCACGCTGAAATTCCACCTGCGCGATTCGGCGGTGGTGCGGATCCTCGGCAATGACGAGGATCCGGTCTTCGAGGGCCGCATCTGCCCGAAGTCGCAGATGACGCTGCAGCTCTACAACAATCCCGGCCGGCTGACCACGCCGCTGAAACGGATCGGCCCGCGCGGCAGCGGGCGCTTCGAGCCGATCGGCTGGGCGCAGGCGCTCGACGAGATCGCGGCGCGGCTGCTGGCCGTGCGCGCGGCCCACGGCGCGGAGGCGCTGGCGCTGCACATGGGCACGCGCACCGGCGTGCTCAACATCATGGGCTACATGCGCATGTTCGCGCAGCTGTGGGGCACGCCGAACGTGCTGACCACGGAACCGTTCTGCGATTCCGGCAAGGTGGTGGCGCTCGAGACGACGCTCGGTTCGACCAGCCTCGGCAACATCTACACCGAGGACGATATCGGCAGCGCAGCGCTGTACGTCTATTTCGGCGACAACCAGGCCGAGACCCGCCCGGTGAACTTCGGCCTGGTGAATCACTGGCGGCTCGCGCGCGGCGCGCGGATGGTCGTGATCGATCCGCGCCTCTGCGCCACCGCGGCGAAGGCCGACTGCTGGCTGGCGATCCGCCCCGGCACCGACATGGCGCTGGGACTGGCGCTGATCCACGAGATCTTCGCGGCCGGCCTGCACGATCGCGAGTTCTGCGAGCAGTACGTCGCCGGCTGGCGCGAATGGCGCGATTTCGTTTTCGAACGGCGCTACGACGCCGACTGGGCGGCGTCGATCAGTGACCTGCCGGCGGCGTCGATCCGCAGCCTGGCGAGGCATATCGCGACCGCCGACGGATGCATGATCTTCGCCAGCCGCGGCATCAACCAGCACAGCAACTCGGTGCAGACCAACCGCGTGCTGATGTTCCTGGCGGCCGTCACCGGCAACTGGGGACGCAAGGGCGGCGGCTATTTCAACGTCGCCGCCGAACCCGACTGGCAGCCGGTACCGGTGCCGCCGTCGCGCTGCGCGCCGGTCGAGCGCCCGGCGATCGGGCGCAGCCCGGTGGCCTGGCTGGA
>JBNLET010000042.1:0-14310 GCA_050305135.1 Rhodocyclaceae bacterium
GTTGCCGCCTGCGCGCGACGGCGCGACAGTCCCATCGCTGGACGATGCACCGCCGACCGCCGGGCCGCTCTACGAAGCGCTTCGCCAGATGCGGCCGGACCACGTGCGCAACAGGCGCGCCCTGGCCAGCGCGCAGATTTCGAGGCCTGCCCACAGCGTCACGCCCAGCGCGAGCCCGGCCGAACGGCTTAGCCGACGCCTTGGCGCCGTCGTCAGACGCTTTCCGGGATGCACAGCGGCGGCTCTTCGGGTGGGAACAGGCGGTCCACCACGTTCGGCAAGCGGAACCATTTCGAAAGCACCACGGGCGCCCTCCTCGGAATGGAAACCCGAGCGTAGCGCGGCGCCGTTACACTGCGGTTGCATGGCGTCCGATCGATGCGCGAATGCCCACTGAACTGCCCGAACTGGAACAACTCGAGGCCATTCTGGCGTTGGCCGGCGAGGCGCTGGAGGTGCGCAACGCGTGCCACGTGGAGGTCGCCCGCCGACGCTTCCCGGTGCCGGTCGTCACCCTCGGCAGCCGCGACGCGACGCGTCCGGCGGTGGCCTTCTTCGGCGGCGTGCACGGCCTCGAGAGAATCGGCACGGCGGTCGTGCTGGCCTATCTCAAGAGCGTCGTCATGCGCCTGCGCTGGGACGACAGCCTGCATGCGCTGCTCGAAAGGGTGCGCTTCGTCTTCATGCCGCTGGTCAATCCGGGCGGCATGTGGCTCGGCACCCGCGCCAATCCGGCCGGCGTCGACCTGATGCGCAATTCGCCCTCCGAATGCGCCGGGCGCGCGCCGTTCCTGGTCGGCGGACAACGTTTCAGCGCCACGCTGCCCTGGTATCGCGGCCGCGCCGACGAGGCCATGCAGCAGGAGGCCGAAGCGCTGTGCCGGGTGGTGCGCGAGGAGTTGCTGGCGCGTCCGCTCAGCATCGCGCTGGACTGCCATTCCGGCTTCGGCGTGACGGACCGGCTGTGGATCCCGTATGCGCGCTCGCGCGATCCGATTCCGCACCTGGCGGAGATGCATGCGCTGCGGCGCCTGTTCGACGACACCTACGCCAACCACCGCTACATCTTCGAACCCCAGAGCCTGCAGTACCTGGCCCACGGCGACCTGTGGGACCACCTGTACGACGAATCGCTGCGCCTGCCCGGCAGGACCTTCCTGCCGCTGACGCTGGAGATGGGCTCCTGGCTGTGGGTCAAGAAGAACCCGCGCCAGTTGCTGACGCTCACCGGCATCTTCAACCCGGTCGCCCGGCACCGGCTGCAGCGCGTCCTGCGGCGCCACATCTCCTTCCTCGACTTTCTCGCCCGCGCCAGCGCCAGCCACCGCCGCTGGCTGCCGGACGCGCAGCGGCGAGCGGCGCTACACGACGAGGCGATTGAGCACTGGTATCGGAGCACCGCATGAGCCGCTGGATCCTGCTGCGCGGACTGACGCGCGACCGTCACCACTGGGGCGATTTTCCGGCAACGCTGACGGCCGCCACCGGCGTGCCGGCGATCCCGCTCGACCTGCCCGGCAACGGCGTCCATTGGCGCGGCCGCAGCCCGCTCAGCGTACGCGCGATGGCCGAACACGGCATGCTCGAGTGCGCCCGCCTGGGCGTGCTGCCGCCCTACCGCCTGCTGGCGATCTCGCTCGGCGCCATGGTGGCGCTGGAGTGGATCCGCGCGCGGCCGGACGAGATCGAGTCGGCGGTCCTGATCAACACCAGCGCGCGCCCGTTCGCAGGCCTTCGCGAACGGCTGCGCCCCGCTGCCTGGCCGCCGCTGCTGCGCATGCTGCTGCCGGGCCGCAACCTGGAGCGGCTCGAGCGGAGCGTCCTCGAGCTGACTTCGAACCTGCCGCCGGCACGCCGCACGGCACTGCTCGACGACTGGGTCGCCTGGCGCGCCGCGCACCCGGCGACACGCCTCAACGCGCTGCGCCAGCTGCTCGCCGCGGCCCGCTATCGCGCCCCGCGGCAGGCACCGCCGCTGCCGCTGCTGCTGCTGGCGAGCGACGGCGACCGCCTGGTCGATCCGGCCTGCTCGCAACGCATGGCGCAGACGTGGGGTACGGCGTTCGCGCGCCACCCGAGCGCCGGCCACGACCTGCCGCTGGACGAACCGGCCTGGGTGGTCGAGCGGATCCGCCACTGGCAGGGCGAATAGACGACGACGCTCGACTGCCTCATTCCTGCAAGAATCGGCTGGGATACTGGCGAGGTCCGACCACACCCGCGGAGCACGCCATGCTGAACTACCGTCACAACACCCGTTTCGAACAACAGTCGCTCGACAACCTGCAGGAATGCCACGCCGCCTGGCTGGAGATGGTGCAGGTGGCCGCCGGCGCGATGCTGGACTGCACCCGCGCGGCATGCATCGGCAGCGGCGACTGGCTGTACCGCCGGCTGGACGGCGCGAACGTCGGATTCGACGCCCACGACAGGCTGGTCGGCATCCACCTGGTGGCGGTGCGCGACCTGGCGGCCGCCCACGCCACCTGGCTCGACGCGCTGGAAAGGCAGATGGAACTCAATCACCGGCGGCTGCACGAGCTGAACGACGAAATCGGCTACTGGCTCCCGCGCGGCGCCGAATTCACCTTTAATGCCGCCGACATCGTCAGCTCGGCGCTGAACGAGTCGCTGGAAGGCTTTGCCGAAGTGGCGATCGACGCCGCCCGCGGCCTGGAACACGAGGCGATCCAGGCTGCCGAAAAGCCCGCAAGCGGCGACGAATCGACCGCTGCCACGGCTCGCCGCAGCAGCCGGCGCAAGGCGGCCTGAGGTGCTGCAGCCGCCCGGCGGCGTGCATTTTGCGTTGCAGCAAATGCAGCTATAATCGCCACCGGTTCGACGCATGGTCTGGAGTCGTGGGCACCGAAATCGAGCGCAAATTCCTGCTGCGAGACCCTTCCGTGCTGGCCGGGCGGCGTGGCGTTCCGATCGTGCAGGGCTACCCGGTCAAGGAAGTCGGCAAGATGTCGCTGCGCGTCAGGATCTACGGCGAGCAGGCGTATCTGACGCTGAAGAGCCCGCGGCAGGGCATCCGCCGGCACGAATTCGAATACCCGATTCCGCTCGACGATGCGCGCCTCCTGATCGACCGCCATTGCGACCATCGCATCGTGCGCAAGACGCGCTACCTGCTGCCCTACCGCGGCCAGCGCTTCGAGGTGGACGTCTTCAGCGGCCTGCACGACGGACTGATCGTGGCCGAACTCGAACTCGGTTCAGAACAACAGGTCGTGATCAGGCCTCCGTGGCTCGGCGAGGACGTCAGCCACGACTCCCGCTACGGCAACTTCTCGCTGGCGCTGGCCGAACAGGCCTTCGCCAAGGGCCTGCTCGGCCAGCCCGAACTGGCGGCCTGAAACGCTCGGGCGCGGGCGCCGCGCCCTTTGGGCGCTTTCGGCGGCGCCGTGGCCCGGCCTCGCAATCCGGCCGCAACATTGCCCGATTAGCATGGCCGCGAACAGCCAACCGACGCGGAAAACCGGATTGACACAGCAGCCCCGAGACGAAGCGCCGAGAAAGACGGCCAGCGGAGCGGACGAGGTCAGATCGCGTTCGCTCGGCCTCGGCCGCGTGCGGCGCCAGATCCTGATTGCCGCCAACGGACGCTATTCGATCGGCGAACTGGAACGGATCGCCGCCTCGATCGGCGGACATGCCGACGACGTGCAGGCCCTGCTGAACGACGGCCTGATCGAAACCGGCCGGCCCGCCGACCCGCCGGCGGACGCGGCTCAGGCGGAGAACGGCGCGCCGCGGCGCAGCCTGGCGCTGGCCAAGCTCCACCTGCTCGAGACCTGCCCCAGGATCTTCGGCAACGACGCGATGGCGCGCGAGCTGCTGGCCACCGCCCACGATACCCGTCAGTTGAAGGCCGCGCTCGCGGTGCTGCAGGAGCTGGCCGCGCGGCGCAATGCGCAGTCGGTGTTCGCGGCCATCCACCAGGTCGCGCTGGACCTGTTGCCGCAGCTCTGACAAGCCGCGGCAGCGCCGATGCGCCGGCCGACGGCGCGTTTCCCGGCTCGCGTCACATCGGCGTCACATCGCCGGGGCAAGATGGCGCCATGGCACCGGCGACGGTGCCCGATTCCCGAGGCGGTCCGCCGCTGCCCCTCGGGAACGGCCGCTCTCCCGCTGGAGGGGCGGCTCCCCGCGACCGCAAGGGTCACAAGCGCAACAAGAAGAATGGGTGCCGTAGCTTTCGCCGCCAGTCCTCTCCGGCGGCTTTTTCTTGCCTGCCGCCGGCCCGGCCCGGCCCGCAAACCGTTCAGTAGCGGCGCGGCACGACCATCGAGTCGGGAATCGGCAAGCGGATGTAGTTCGGGTGGAACTCGCGCTGCGGCAGCGTGACCGGCGCGTGCTCGATTTCCCGGTAGGGCACCTGGCTCAACAGGTGGCTGATGCAGTTCAGCCGGGCGCGCTTCTTGTCCACCCCTTCCACGACCCACCAGGGCGCCTCCGGGATGTGCGAACGCTCGATCATCAATTCCTTGGCCTTGGTGTAGCTCTCCCAGCGCCGGCGCGATTCGAGGTCCATCGGCGACAGCTTCCACTGCTTCAGCGGATCGCGGATGCGCATCACGAAGCGGCGGTGCTGCTCCTCGTCGGTCAGCGAGAACCAGTACTTGACCAGGATGATGCCGGAGCGCACCAGCATGCGCTCGAACTCGGTCACGCTGCGGAAGAACTCTTCGTACTCGTCGTCGCTGCAAAAGCCCATCACGCGCTCGACGCCGGCGCGGTTGTACCAGCTGCGGTCGAACAGCACGATCTCGCCGGCGGCCGGCAGATGCCCCACGTAGCGCTGGAAGTACCACTGCGTGCGCTCGCGCTCGTTCGGTGCCGGCAGCGCCGCGACACTGCACACGCGCGGATTCAGGCGCTGCGTGATGCGCTTGATGGCGCCGCCCTTGCCGGCCGCGTCGCGGCCCTCGAACAGCACCACCAGCTTGAGCTTCTTGTGCACCACCCAGTCCTGCAGCTTGACCAGCTCGCCCTGCAGCCGCAGCAGCTCGCGAAAATACAGATGACGGTCCATGTCGACGCCCGGCGTGCCGGCCGTCATCGACTCTTCGACGAGCGCATCCATCAACTCGTCGTCGATCTCCAGCTCCAGTTCCTCGTCCAGGCTGTCGATCATGTCGGCCCGCATGCGGGCCTGGTGCCGCTGACGCTCTGCGTCGCGTTCGTCGTCCATCATTGCTCCGTCGTCGTCCGTGCGCCGGGTATCCGCATCAGCGCCTCGCCCATCCGTATCCTGCCATTTTCGAGGACGCTTTCGCACAGCCGGAAACCGGCCGGCGCGAACAGCAGGATCGTCGAGCCGTGCTCGAACCAGCCCAGCTCCTCGCCGCGCGACACCATTGCCCGGCACGGGATGTCGTTCGGCCCGCGGTAGCGCAGGTGCAGCCGGACGTCGACGCAGTGCAGCCGGATGCTGGCCACCAGGATCGCCGCCACCGGTACCAGCAGGATCGGCCAGCGGCCGCCGCCGACCCGCAGCCGGATCACCGCCCGCTCGTTGCGGCAGAACAGGCGCTCGATGCGCGCCAGCGCAATCGGATTGACGTTCCAGGTGTCGCCGGAAACGTAGCTCACGCGGTCGATCCAGCCGTCGTCCGGGGCATGGAAGCGGTGGTACATGCTGGAGGTGAGGCGCAGCGTGACATAGCAGCCGTTGCGGTAGCGCCCGGCCAACTGGGCGTCGCCGAGCAACTCGTCGAGCGAGTACGGCAGACCCTTCGCCTGCAACACCGTCGTCCCGTCCAGGCGGCCGCAGGCGCCGACGATCGCATCGCACGGACTGACGATCAGGTCCGGGTGCTGCACGACCGGTCGGGCGCCGGGCTTCAGCGCCCGGGTGAAGCACTGCTGCAGGCTGCCGAAGCGCTGCTCGCGCGCCTCCGACAGGTCGAGGTCGGTGAACAGCCGCCACAGCGCGATCGACAGCCGGCACAGCAACGGGCTTTCGATGCGGCTGTACCAGCCCATCAGATGGGTCGCCAGCCGGCGCGGGATGCGGTTGGTCAGCAGGAAATTCAGATCCTCCTGCAGCAGCAGGCGATCGCGCAGCTCGCGCAGCTTCATCGCGGCGTCACCTGCCCGTGATACACCACGGGACCCCTGCCAGAGACCGACGATGGACCAGACCCTCGCCCTCTACCTGATCGGCGCCGGCGCCGCGCTGGCCGCCCTGCCCCGCCTGAAACGCCGGCTGGAGCTGTCGCGCGCGAAGCATCCCTCGCTGGCCGGCCACCAGCGGCTGGCGCGGCGCGTGGCGCGGCTGATTCCGGGCTACCGCTACGACGAGGCGCGCTTCTTCGGCTGCGACGGTGCGCCGCCGGAGGTGACGGCATGCCGTCGCGGCGCGCTCGAGCGATTGTCGCGCGCCTATGCCGAACGCTTCGCGCAGGGGATCGCGCTGACCGGGGAGGCCGCCGGCGGCATCTCCGACCTGCAGTTCACGGCCCGCTACCGGGTGCCGTTCCAGTTCGGCGAGGTGCTGCGCGAGCGGCTGCGGATGCCGGCCTTCATGCAGTCCTCGGACGGCGTCATGCTGAGCGATCCCGACGGCAACCGCTTCTACGACCTGTCCGGCTCCTACGGCGTCAACCTGTTCGGCAACGACTTCTACAAGGACTGCATCCGCGAGGGCAGCCGCCGCGTCGAGGCGCTCGGACCCCACCTGGGCAACTACCACCGCTGCGTGCTCGACAACGTCGCGGCGCTGAAGCGCATCTCCGGCCTGGACGAGGTGTCGTTCCACATGTCGGGCACCGAGGCCGTCATGCAGGCCGTGCGCCTGGCCCGCTACCACACCGGCCGCAAGCGCATCGTGCGCTTCAGCGGCGCCTACCACGGCTGGTGGGACGACGTGCAGCCGGGGCCGGGCAATCCGCTGCCGCCGAGCCACACCTATACGCTGCGCGAGATGGACGGGCGCACGCTGCGGGTGTTGCGCAGCCGGCGCGACATCGCCTGCGTGCTGGTCAATCCCTTGCAGGCCCTGCACCCGAACGCCTCCGCGCCGGGCGACTCGACGCTGGTGGACGGCAGCCGCCGCACGGCCTTCGACCGCCCGCGATATACGCGCTGGCTGCACGATCTGCGTCGGGTCTGCAGCCAGCGCGGCATCGTGCTGATCCTCGACGAGGTGTTCGTCGGCTTCCGGCTGGCGCCGGGCGGCGCGCAGCAGTATTTCGGCGTCGCGGCCGACCTGGTCACCTACGGCAAGACGCTGGGCGGCGGCCTGCCGGTCGGCGTGGTGTGCGGCAAGGGGGCCCTGATGCGGCGATTCCGCAGCGAGCGCCCGGCCGACGTCTGCTTCGCGCGCGGCACCTTCAACACTCATCCCTACGTGATGGGCGCCATGCAGGTATTCCTGGAAAAACTGCGCGAGGCACCGGTCGAGGCCCTCTACCAGGACCTGGACCGGCGCTGGGACGATCGCCGCGACGACCTGAACGAGCGCCTCGAAGCCGCCGGCCTGCCGCTGCGCGTCGCCAACGTCGGCACGATCTGGACGGTCTGCTACACGCTGCCGAGCCGCTTCAACTGGATGCTGCAGTTCTACCTGCACGCCCACGGACTGGCGCTGCCGTGGATCGGCACCGGGCGGCTGATCTTCAGCCTGGCCTATTCCGACGACGATTTCGAGGCCGTGGCGCAGCGCTTCATCGCTGCCGCCGAGGCGATGCGCGACGACGGCTGGTGGTGGACGGCGCACGGCGCCGACAACCGCCGGATCAGGCGCGGCTTGTTGCTGGAGATGCTGGCGCATCGCTTGCCGTGACTGCGGACGGCCGACCGGCCGGTCACTCCGGCTCAGCGCAGGGGCCGGCCCGGATCGAGTAGTTCGCCCTGCAGCAGGTGCAGCGGCGAACGATAGTACAGCCGGATGTCGTTGAACGGATCGGTCAGGATCTTCGCCATCCATACCAGGCCGGTCATCACGTCGCGCACGAAGAACAACTGCACGGTGCGGAAGGTCAGGCCAGCGACGCCCAGCGCCAGCCAGGCCAGGCCGAGGTCGGCGAGATAGCCGCCGGCACCCTCGCCCGGCTCGATCAGCCCGAACAGGCCGGGCTCCAGCCCCAGGACCAGCGGCAATGCCAGCCAGATGGCCATCAGCACGACCTTGCGGCGCAGGTTGTAGCCGACCTTGACCGCTTCCTTGTGGTCGTGGGACACGTCATTGACGTGGTCGTAGCCCTTCGGCTCGAAGAAGAAATGGCCGGACTGGCGGCTGACCATCGAAACCAGCCAGCCGATCAGCGCCGCCCCGGCCGGATCGGTGAACAACATCGCGTAGGCGAACAGGAAGCCCACCGCGCTGACCAGGTGCAGGGTCTGGTTGATCCGGCTGTGGTGGTAGAAGCGATGATCGTCGTGGCGCTGTACCGCCAGCATGCGCAGGAATTCCTTCACGGGGCCTCCTTCCGTGCCGAGCCTGTCGGCGGTTTCACGAGCGCTGAAATACTGATGCAATCACGTGACGCGGAGGTTACGGCCGGGGGCGGGTCGCGCGGCGGCGGCAGCCGTTCGGCTAGCTCATCGGCCTGAAGACGCTGAGGCCGAGCGCCAGGAAGATCAGGAACAACACCAGCCCGCCGAAAAACAGGAACTTGGCGACCGCGACGACGCCCGCCGCGATGCCGGTGAAGCCGAAGACGCCGGCGACGATCGACAGCAGCAGAAAAACGAATGCCCACTTGAGCATGGCAGACCTCCTTGCTCTCGTTGTTCATCCGGCCGCGCGCGGCGCCCTGCCGGCCATTGTCGCCGACGACGGCCCGATCGGCCGCCCGCATCGCGGTGCGCCTTTCGCCCGGTCGAACTGTTACGACACCGCTGCAGTGCCCGGGTTCACCACCGCCATCCGCCGCGGCCAGCCCTGCGGCATGCGGCCGCGGGCGCCGGCAGCGCCGCCATGCGCCTCGATTTCCTTGCTGGAAGTCAATTCCTTTTCTTGCGCGGCTGAGTAGATTCCAACCTTGCCAAGGACACAGGTCCATGCCGTGGAGATCGGAACCGCTCCACGGGAGATTCGCAATCGTACTGTCCATGCTCCCAGGAGGAGGCTCAGATGAGTCAAGATGACATCCGCAACGACGACGCCAGACCCGATCTGGAGCGCCGCCGCTTTCTGAATTCGGCCGCGCTGACCAGCCTCGCCGGAGCCGGCCTGGCCACCGGGCTGGCCTCCTGCCGGCAGCAGGAAGCGGCCGCCCCGGCGCCCAAGGCGGCCCCCGCCGCGCCGGCGCCGCAAGCCCATGCCGGCAGCGAGGTGGCGCCGGGCGAGCTCGACGCCTATTACGATTTCTGCAGCGGTGGCCACAATGGCGACGTGCGCATCTACGGCCTGCCGTCCGGACGCCTGCTGAAGACGATCCCGGTCTTCAACCAGGACTGCCTGGTGGGCTGGGGCATCACGAACGAATCGAAGGCCATCCTCGGCACCCGGCCCGACGGCAGGCCGAAGTACATCTCCGGCGATACGCACCACGTGCACCAGTCCTACACGGACGGCACCTATGACGGCAAGTATTGCTTCGTGAACGACAAGATCCACGGCCGGCTGGCCCGTATCCGGCTGGATACGATGGAATGCGACAAGATCACCGAGATCCCTAACATCCAGGGCTTCCACGGCACCTTCCCGGACAAGCGCGACCCGGTGGACCAAAGCATCAACCACACCACGCGCGTGTTCTGCGGCGCCGAGTTCTCGATTCCGCTGCCCAACGACGGCCGCGACCTGGACGACGGCGGCAAGTACCGCTCGCTGTTCACCTGCATCGATTCCAAGACGATGGAGGTGCGCTGGCAGGTGCTGATCGACGGCAACTGCGACCTGGTCGCCAGTTCCTACGACGGCAAGCTGGCCGCCACCAACCAGTACAACACCGAGATGGCGGTGAAGTATCAGAACATGATGTCGGCCGAGCGCGACGCCTGCCTGTTCTTCAACATCGCGCGCATCGAGCAGGCGGTCAAGGACGGCAAGTTCAAGACCTACGGCGACTCGAAGGTGCCGGTGGTGGACGGCACCCGTGCCGCCAACGCCGACCCGAAGACCGCGCTGACCTGCTACGTGCCGGTGCCGAAGAACCCCCACGGCGTGAACATCAGCCCGGACGGCCGCTTCTACGTGTGCTCGGGCAAGCTCTCGCCGACCGGCACGGTGATCCAGCACGACCTGGTGCTGAAGTGGTTCGACGGCGGCCTGGACGACTCGCACAAGACCGTCGTGGCCGAGCCGGAACTGGGCCTCGGCCCGCTGCACACCGGCTTCGACAACAAGGGCAACGCCTACACGACGCTGTTCCTCGACAGCCAGATCGTCAAGTGGAACGTCGAGGCCGCGATCAAGGCCGCCGGCGGCGACAAGTCCGCCACCGTCGTGCTCGACCGCATCGACGTGCATTACCAGCCCGGCCACGGCTTCTGCTCGATGGGCGAGACCAAGGAGTCCGACGGCAAGTACTTCGTGTCGGACAACAAGTTCTCCAAGGACCGCTTCCTGCCGGTCGGCCCGCTGCACCCCGAGACCGCGCAGTTGATCGACATCAGCGGCGACAAGATGCGACTGGTCGCCGACCACTCGGTGTATTCCGAGCCGCACGACTCGATCATCGTCCGCCGCGACATCATCAAGACGCGCCAGATCTACGACATGGACGAGTTCCCGAACGCGGTCAAGGACTACAAGGAGTCCGGCGTCTTCCGCGACGGCAACAAGGTCACGGTCAAGATGATCAGCGCCGCGCCGACCTTCAGCCTGGACGAGTTCCGCGTCAAGAAGGGCGACGAGGTGACGCTGATCCTGACCAACTTCGACAAGGTCGAGGATCTGACCCACGGTTTCGCGCTGCCGAAACACGACATCAACTTCATCGTCAATCCGCAGGAAACCAAGTCGGTCACCTTCATGGTCGATCAGCCCGGCGTGTACTGGTACTACTGCACCAACTTCTGCCATGCGCTGCACCTGGAAATGCGGGGCCGCATGATCGTCGAAGCCTGAGCGCGCAACGCCGGCGCCGGTCCCGCCCGGGACCGGCGCGCGTAGCGCCCGGAATCACCCGATGCCCCGACTCCTGCTCTCCCTGCTGCTGCTCGTCCACCTGCTCGGATTCGCCTCGCCAACACTGGCCGACACCTACGAAGCCGCGCTGCCGCCCGAACTCTCCAGTTCGCCCCGGCTGTGCGACTACGCCCCCTGCACCGAGGTGCTGCCCGGCGCCGACAGCTTCTCCCAGCGCACCGGCGCACCGCCCTACGTCGAGGGCTACCGCGGCGAAGGCGCCGAGCGCCAGCTGCTCGGCTACGTCATGCTGTCCACCGACATCACCGACACGCCGGCCTATTCCGGCAAACCGGTGGTGACGCTGATCGGCATGGACACGACCGGCCGCTTCACCGGCGTCAAGGTATTGAAGCATTCGGAACCGATCCTGCTGCTCGGCATCCCGGAGTCGGCGCTGATCGGCTTCAACCGCCAGTACGTCGGCAAGTACGTCGGCGACAACATCGAGATCGGCGCTTCCCGCCCCGAGGAAGGCGTGATCGGTCTGGACGCGATCACCGGTGCGACGGTCACCGTGGTGGCGCAGAACCAGGTAATGATGACCTCCGGCACCGCCGTCGCGCAGCAGGTCGGCATCCTGAAGCCGACCGAGCGCCCGCAGGCGAAATTCGTCGACGCCGGCGGCACGGCCGACTGGCCGCGGCTGGTGGCCGAAGGGGCGGTGCAGCGGCTGGCCGTGCGCCGCTCGGCGGTCGGCCTGGAGGAAGACGGCAAGCCGTTCATCGAGCTGTGGTTCGGCAGCCTGGAGCACCCGAGCGTCGGCCGCGCGATCCTCGGCGAACAAGGCTACCGCGATCTGCAGGCACGCCTCGGCGCCGAGGACCACGCGATCTTCGTGATCCGCAGCGGCGGCAGCGAGTCGTTCAAGGGCTCGGGTTTCGTGCGCGGCGGCATCTTCGACCGCATCCAGGTGCGGCAGGGGCGCGACACCTTCACGTTCCGCGACCTGGACTATCTCAACCTGTACGCCATCAAGGCCGCCGGCGCGCCCGCCTACCGGGAATCCGCGATCTTCATCGTGCGCGGCAAGGGCGTCTTCTCCGACGCCTACCCGTGGCGGCTGGTGTTCCTCGGCAACCGCGTCGACCGCGCCACCGGCGCCAAGACCTTCGCCAACTTCGATGCCGAATACTGGCTGCCGGACGAGTATCTCGAGGGCGGCCGCCCGGTGGTCGAACGGCCGCTGCCGACCTGGCTCAAGATCTGGCGCGAGCGGGCAGCGGCGATCGTCGCCTTCGTCGCGCTGTTGCTGGCGACCGCCACCGTCTATGCGAGCCGCGACCGTCTCGTGCGCCGCTCGAACCATCGCAACAAGTGGCCGGTCAATGCCTTCAAGTATTCGTTCTGGGTGATCTCGATCGGCTTCGTCGGCTTCGGCCTGCTGGCGCAGCCCTCGATCACCCAGGTGCTGACCTGGTTCCATTCGCTGCTGTTCCAGTGGCAGTGGGAGCTGTTCCTGAGCGACCCCTTCATCTTCATCTTCTGGCTGTTCATCATCGTCACGGTCTTCGTCTGGGGCCGCGGCCTGTTCTGCGGCTGGCTGTGCCCGTTCGGCTCGCTCACCGAGCTGATCTACAAGCTGGCGCGGGCGCTGGGCCTGAAGCGGCTGCAGAAGGTGCCGCCGAAGCAGCTGCACGACCGGCTGAAGTGGACCAAGTACTGGATCTTCTTCGCGCTGCTGGCGGTGTCGATGTACGACATGGGACTGGCCGAGAAGCTGGCCGAGGTGGAACCGTTCAAGACCACCTTCCTGGTCGGCCTGTTCAACCGCAGCTGGCCGTACACGCTGTTCGCGGCCTCGCTGCTGGGCCTGTCGATCTTCGTCGAGCGGCCGTTCTGCAAATACCTGTGCCCGCTCGGCGCGGCGCTGGCGATGCCGACGACGTTCCGCTGGTTCGGCCTCAGGCGCAAGCAGGAGTGCGACAGCTGCAAAGCCTGCGCGAAAGGCTGCGGCTCGCTCGCGATCGACCGCGACGGGCGCATCGACCAACGCGAATGCCTGCTGTGCATGGACTGCATGGTGCTGTACTACGATGGTCACGGCTGCCCGCCGCTGGCCCAGGAGCGCCGCCGCCGCGGCCGCGCCGGCGAACGGCTGACCCCGATCGGGGCGAACGGCTACTACATCCCGATCAAGCCGCTGCCGGCCGACGGCGCGAGGAACTGAACGATGGTCGATCCGCGCATGCCCACCGAGCCCGTGGCACTGTCCTATGCCGACGACCGCAGCCTGCCTGCCCGGCTGGCGGCGGAGGTCTGGGATCACCTGTGGCCCTGGAGCCGCGCCGGCTTCGAGCGCCAGCGGACCGTCCAGGCGGCGGGCCTGGCGCTCGGCCTGGCGGCGAGCGCGGTGTGGGTGATCGCCGCCCTCGGCCACCTGGCCGCCGGCGCGGTGATCGGCTGGTGGTTCGGCTGGAGCGTGTTCGAGGTGGTGGTGCGGCTCGGCGCCAAACCCTACGTCAAGGAAGGCCCCTGGTGGGGGCGCCGCTACCGCCACGCAACGCGGATGGACATGGTCTGCTACGTCGGCTTCAAGAACCTGTTGATCGGTGCCGCGCTGTTCCTGCTGCTGAAGTCGAGCGGGGCCTTGATGGCATGAAAGCGCTGTTCGGCCTGCTGCTGGCCTGCTTCGCACTGGCGCCGGCGCTGGCGGCGGAGCACGACGTGCTGCCGGGGCAGTCGATCCAGGCCGCGATCGACGCCGCGGCGGCCGGCGACGTGCTGCGCATCCACAGCGGCCGCTATCGCGAGAACCTGGTCATCGACAAGCCGCTGACGCTGTTCGGCCTCGATTTCCCGACCGTCTCGGGCGGCGGCCACGGCGACACGATCCGGCTGCGCTCGCCCGACGTCGTCATCGACGGCCTGATCGTCGCCGAGTCCGGCGCCGAGCTCGGCGCCCAGAACGCCGGCATCTACTTCGAGCGTGGCTCGGACCGCGTGGTGGTCAACAACTGCCAGTTCTCCTACGTGCTGTTCGGGCTGTGGATCGAGAAGTCCGACGACGTGGTGATCAGCCGCAACGTCATCACCGGCAAGCGCGACTTTCCGTCCGCCCAGCGGGGCAACGGCATCCAGCTCTACTTCAGCATGGGCGCGAAGATCCTCAACAACGAGATCAGCTTCGCGCGCGACGGCATCTACGTCGATGTGTCGAACAACGCGCTGTTCCGCGGCAACCGGATCCACAACGTGCGCTACGGCACCCACTACATGAACTC
>JBNLET010000043.1:0-1794 GCA_050305135.1 Rhodocyclaceae bacterium
TGTCGATGCTCACCACGCTGCCGGCCACTCCGGCGGTTCTCACACCGCTGGCCGAATCCATTGCGCAGAGCCTGGACTGGCCGCTGGACGCGGTCCTGCTGGCGCAGGTGCCGGCCTTCGTGATGTTCCCCTTTCCCTACCAGGCGCCGCCGGTGCTGGTGGGCCTCACCCTGATCGGCGTGCCGCTGTCCAAGGCCATGAAGGTCATGCTGTATTTCGTGGTGCTGGCGCTGGTGATCGTGTCGCCGCTGCACTACCTCTGGGGCCACCTCATCGGGGTATTCCCCTAACCGCGGCCGGCGCCCTCAGGTGGCCGCGTTTGTCCGGCGGCCGCCGTCCCTTGCCAGGATACGGCTGGCGGGCAGGTGGATGGCGACCCTGGTGCCTTCGCCGAGCTGGCTGTCCACCTCCAGCCGCCCGCCGTGCAGCTCGACCAGCGCGCAGGTCAGCGGCAGGCCCAGGCCCGTGCCCTCGTACTTGCGGTTCAGGGCGCTGTCGATCTGGCCGAACTGGCGCAGGGCGGTGGGAATGTCCTCGGGCGCCATGCCGATGCCGTTGTCGGCGACCTCGAAGACGAAGCCGTCTTCGGCGCTGCAGCGGATGCCCATCCGCACCCGGCCGCCCGAGGGCGTGAACTTGATGGCGTTGGTCATGAGGTTCAGCAGCGCCTGCTTCAGCTTGCGCTCGTCGGCATAGAGCAGCGGCAGATCCCTGTCGCCGCTCGACTCGATGGCGACGCCGGAGGTCTCCGCGCGCTGGCGCACCACGCGCAGCACCGCGCGCGCCAGCTCGTCGGCGTCGACCGGCTCCTCGTCCAGCTCGTCGGCCCCGGCCTCGATCTTGGAGAGGTCCAGGATGTCGTTGATCAGCGACAGCAGGTGCAGGCCGGAATTGTGGATGTCCTCGAGATAGCCGTGGTGGCGCGGGTTGGCGCCGGGCGCCTGTTCGCTGGCCAGCATGATTTCGGAAAAGCCGATAATCGCGTTCAGCGGCGTGCGCAGTTCGTGGCTGATGTTGGCCAGGAACTCGGACTTCGTGCGATTGGCGGCCTCGGCCTCTTCCTTGGCCGTGCGCAGGGCCTCCTGGGTCGCCATCTGATCGGTGATATCGCGCCCGGTACCGCGGTAGCCGCGGAAGTTGCCGTCGGCGTCGAACCAGGGATCGCCGTTGATCGACAGCCAGACGATCTCGCCGTTGGGCCGCTGGCGCGGGTGCACGAAGTTGCGGAAGGGGCGGTGGTTGAGCAGATCGCTGAGGTGCTGCTGCCAGGTGTGCTGGTCGACGCCGGGAATGCCGGTCTCCTCGCGGGTCTTGCCCAGCAGCACGGTCTCCGGCACGCCGGTGACGTCGGTGTAGCGGTCGGAGAAAAAGCAGAAGCGCAGGTTCTCGTCCATCTCCCAGAACCAGTCGGAGCTGGAGGCGACAAAGTCCTGGAAGCGCTTCTCGCGCTCGTAGACGTGACTGCGCCGAATGGCGGACAGCCGGGTCAGCAGCGCGTTCAGCACGGTCACGGTTTCGCCGATCTCGTTGTCGGCCTTGATGTCGAGCTTGTACTGCTCGGCGTTGATCGGGTCGCCGTGTGCCGCCGTGAGGTTTTTGTGGATCGCCAGCAGCGGGGTCAGCACGGTGCGGCCGAGAACCGCGACGGTGACGCCGGAGACGGCCATGGAGAGAATCAGGATCAGGATGCCGACGCGGAACATGTAGGCGTTGAGTTCGGCGTCGATTCCCGTCGTTCCGAGGCGTGCCACCACGGTGAAGGGCAGGTTGCTGGCCTCCGGCGGCCAGAGAACT
>JBNLET010000044.1:0-13133 GCA_050305135.1 Rhodocyclaceae bacterium
GTGGCGTCCAGTTCCACCAGCAGATCACCGGCTTCGACGCGCTGGCCGTCGGCGACGTGGATGGCGCGCACTTCGGCGGTCTCGATCGGCTGGATGATCTGCGCACCGGTGCTGGGGATGACCTTGCCGGCGGCCACCGCGACCATGTCTAGCCGGCCCAGGCTGGCCCACAGCAGCGCGATCGCGAAGGCGGCGACGATCAGGCCGAGAATCAGCCTGGGTGCCGGGTGCGGCGGCGTGTCCTGCAGCTCGAGCGCGGCGGGCAGGAATTCGCGTTCGAGCGCGCCGCGGGGCTTGGGTTCGAGTTCCCTGCGCACCCGCCAGGCGGCCTTGAAGACGCGGCCGTAGTGGGCGATGAGGTCGAGGCTGGCCTGGGCGATCATGGGCGGGTTCCGTGTGGCTTTGGTGGGGGCGTGTGGCCGCGGGAATGAGGGGAATGGCAAGAGCGGCGGGCTGAAGCCCGCCCTACGGGGTCGTCGTCGCGCAGACCGAATCCGTGGTGTTTTGCAATCACAGCCATATCGCGTCCCAATGCGGATAGAGGCCGATTTCATCGACGAGGCCGGCACGCAGCGGATTGGCGACGATGTAGCGGGCGATGTCATGCAGGATTTCTTCGCTTCGCACCGCGTGGTCGTGGTAGGCGCGCTGCCACAGGGCGCCGGTCGTGCCGCAGCGACGATTGATTGCGCGCGAAGAGCGGCCTTTGAAGGCGAACATCAGGTCGCACAGCGTGCAGTCGGACCCGAAGCAAAGCAGCCAGTGCAGGTGATCCGGCATCAATACCCAGGCCAGGGTCCGGCTCTCGCCGCTGTCATCGCATCGACGTAGTTCGCGAATCGCGCAGCGGGCGCAGTCGAAATCCGCAAACACCGGACGCCGTCCGGCCGTGACCGTCGTGACATGGTAGGCGGCACCGGGAAGCGATGCGCGGCCGCGGCGCAGGGCATCGTAGGTCATGGACGAGGCTCCGGTGCGGGATTGATGTGCGGGTGGTGAGCGCAGGAATGGCGGGCTGAAGCCCGCCCTACGGGGCGCGACGGCGGTCGCGGATGGCAGGTGCGATTCTCGTAGGGCCGGCTTCAGCCGGCCTTGTGCGCCCGAGAACGCGACGGTGGCGCTGGCGGATGGGGGACGGCGGCGGCGGGCTGAAGCCCGCCCTACAGGCCGCCCTACGGGGCGCGCGATGGATGGGTTTGGGATCGGCGTGCGCATCGTCTCAGCCCTGCTGCAGCGCGTAGAGCTTGGCGTAGGTGCCGTTGGGCCGTTCCTTCAGCTCGCCGTGGTGGCCCTCTTCGATCAACTGGCCGGCCTCCAGCACCAGGATCCGGTCGGCGTCCTTGACCGCCGACAGGCGGTGGGCGATGACGATCACGGTGCGACCCTGACAGATGGCCCGCATGTTGTCGCGGATGATGCGTTCGGATTCGTAGTCGAGCGCGCTGGTCGCTTCGTCCAGGATCAGGATGCGCGGGTTGGTGATCAGCGCGCGGGCGATGGCGATGCGTTGGCGCTGGCCACCGGAGAGTGTGGCGCCGTGTTCGCCGACCGGGGTGTCGTAGGCCTGCGGCAGCTGCATGATGAAGTCGTGGGCGCCGGCCAGCGTGGCGGCCTCGATCACCGCTTCGATCGGTGCGCCGGGGTCGGTGAGCGCGATGTTCTCCCGGATCGAGCGGGCGAAGAGCAGGTTCTCCTGCAGTACGACGCCGATCTGGCGCCGCAGCCAGGCCGGATCGGCCAGCGCGAGATCGACGCCATCGATCAACACGCGGCCGCGCTCGGGCACGTAGAGGCGCTGCACGAGCTTGGTCAGCGTGCTCTTGCCCGAGCCGGAGCGGCCGACGATGCCGATCACTTCGCCGCTCCGGATCGTGAAGGAGACGCCCTTCAGCACTTCGGAGGCGTCGGGCCGGTAGCGGAAGGCGACCTGGTCGAATTCGATCCGGCCGCGCATCGGCGGCAGGCTGGCGCGGCTACCGGGGGCTTCGGTGCGGGTGTTCAGGATGTCGCCGAGGCGTGCCATCGAGATGCCGGTCTGCTGGAAGTCCTGCCAAAGCTGCGCGAGCCGCATCACCGGCTGCGAGACGCGGCCGGCCAGCATGTTGAAGGCGACCAGCGCACCGACCGTCATCGCGCCGTCGATGACCTGGTAGGCCCCCAGCCACAGGATGCCGACGGAGACCAGCTTGTTCACCAGCCCGACCCCTTCCGAGGCCCAGGCCCCCAGCCGCGTGACGCGGAAGCCGGCGGCCACGTAGCCGGCGAGCTGATTGTCCCACTGGCGGTTGAACTGCGGTTCGACCGCCATCGCCTTCAGCGTCTGGATGTTGGACACCGATTCGACCAGGTAGGCGTGGTTCTCGGCGCCGCGGCGGAACTTCTCGTCGAGACGGCGCCGCAGCAGCGGCGTGACGGCAAGCGACAGGATCACGTAGCAGGGGATGGAGGCCAGCACGACCAGCGTCAGCGGCACCGAGTACCAGGCCATCACGGCGATGAAGACGATCGAGAAGAAGAGGTCCATCACCACCGTCAGCGCCGAGCCGGTGAGGAACTGGCGGATGTGTTCGAGTTCGCGCACGCGCGCCACCGAGTCGCCGACGCGGCGCGCCTCGAAGTAGGCGAGCGGCAGCGCCAGCAGGTGGCGGAACAGCCGCGCGCCGAGTTCGACGTCGATGCGACTCGAGGTGTGAGCGAAGAGCCAGGCGCGCAGCCCCGAGAGCAGGCTCTCGAACACGTTCACGACCAGCAGGCCGACGCCGATCACCGTCAGCGTCGTGTAGCCCTTGTGCACCAGCACCTTGTCCATCACGACCTGGAAGAAGAGCGGCGTCACCAGCGCGAAGAGCTGCAGGAAGAACGCCGCCAGCAACACTTCGGCGAGCAGCCGCCGGTACTTGACGATGGCCGGTATGAACCAGCTGAAGTCGAAGCGGGCGAGCTCAGCGGCGAGCGAGGCGCGCGAGGTGAGCAGCACGAGCTCACCGCTCCAGCGCGCCATGAACGCGTCCCAGTCGAGCACTTCGGGCCGCTGCGCGCCCGGGTCGTGGATCAGCACGCGGGCCGGCAGCGTGGCGTCCGAGGGCGATTCGAGCTTGGCGAGGATGAAGAAGCCGCCGCGCGCATCGGCGGCGATCGCCGGCAGGGCCAGGTCCGCCAGGCGCACCGGCGTAAAGCGAGAGGACTTGGCTTTCAGCCCCAGCGATCGTGCCGCGCGCAGCAGCGCGGCGGCATCAACGGCACCGGCCTGGTCGGCGAATTCGTGCGCGAGCGCGTCGGCATCCGCGGCGACGCCGTGCAGACGCGCGAGCATGACCAGGCACAGCAACCCGGAAGCGGGGGGCTGCGGCATGTGAGCTGACCTCGTTATTCGGAACGGGTCGGATCATATGCCACATGCAAAATAGAACGAGCGGTCGAATTGTCAATTTTTGGATACAAATATCCGCATCAGCTAACTCTGAAGTCGTAGCTTGAAGCAAATAAGCGACCAATTTTCAATGACCTGTCGGGCGCCATCGAGCTGAACCAAAAGTGCGATCTCGGTCAACATTCGCGTTCGCTCGATATGTGCAATCCTTGCGCCGCGCAAGGCCGGAGGACACGGCGCACCGATCGGTGGAAGCCGCTGGCCGGCTGAAGCCGGCCCTACGAGCCCTACCGAAGCGTGTTTCCCCGTAGGGCGGGCTTCAGCCCGCCTCGGGCGGTCGATACGCGCCCAACGCATGACGCGCGACACGACACTAGGCTTCGAGAAACTGCAGCATCGGCACCAGTATCGCCGCCCCGAGCCGCTTGCTGCGGGCGGCGCTCCAGCCGGTCAGGCCGTCGGGCAGGTCGGCGTTGTCGTTGAACGGCATTTCCAGCGTCAGCGACAGGCACTTGTGGTGCCAGGCGACCCATTTCGAGGCCAGCGTCAGCAGCTCCTCGCCGAAACGGTCCGGCAGGTAGCCGTGCTCGGTCTGGAAGTCCGGGCTGGCGGCGCGGAAGGCGGCCGAAAAGCGGGCCTGCTGCTCGGCCAGCTCGGGCGTGAAACCGGGCACGTGCTCCGCGGTCGAGAAGAAGACGTAGTTCATCGCCTCGTCGCCGTGGATGTCCAGGTACAGCGCGACGCCGGTGCACTCCATCTCCTCGCGCACCAGCAGGACCTCGGGGCTCCGCTCCATGCTCGGGTCGCGCCATTCGCGGTTCAGGTTGACGCCGGCGGCGTTGCTGCGCAGGTTGCCGCGCACCGCGCCGTCCGGGTTCATGTTCGGCACGATGTACAGGCAGGCCAGCTCGCGCACGCGCCGCGCGACCGGGTCGGCGGCGTCGAGCAGGCGCTCCAGCAGGCCTTCGACGAACCACTCGGACATCGTCTCGCCGGGGTGCTGGCGGGCGGTGATCCAGATCGGCTTGCGCTCCGGTCGCGGCCGGCCGACGACGATCAGGTCCAGGTCGCGGCCCTCGACCGTCGCGCCCAGGTCGCGCACCTGGGCCCACGGCGAGAGCTCGGCCTTGCCGATCAGCTCGAGATGGCGGTCGTGGGAGTACGGCTCGAAGTAGGCGTAGTAGATGTTGTCCCGCTCGGGCGTGTGGCGGATCGCCAGCTTGCCGTCCTCGTAGCTGGTGGTCGGGACGCGGAACCAGTTGCGGTGATCGTAGCTGGCCAGCGCGCGGTAGCCCGACCAGCCTTCGGCGAACACCGCGTCGGCGGCGTTCTCGAACACCATCGTCAGCGCCTTGCCGGCAACGCCGAGCACCCGGAAGTGGAACCACTGGCAGAACGGCGCGGCGTTGTCCTGCCTGAGCCGCAGCCGGATCAGGGCGGGGTCGGAGGCATCCACCACCTCGACCGAGCCGGAATCGAAATTCGAGCTGATGCGCATCTTGTCCTCCTCGGCGGCCCGCGCTCCGGGCCCGTTCAGTTGCCCGGGCCGCCGCGCCGGAAGACCCAGCGGTCGTCGCTGGAGGCCGCCGCACAATAAGCGTAGTCCTCCAGCTCGAAATCCTTCAGCCGCTCCGGCTCTTCGATGCGGCCGAGGATCGCGTAGCGGCTCATCAAGCCCCGGGCACGCTTGGCATTGAAGCTGATGATCTTGTAGCCACCGCCCTTCCACTCCTCGAACACCGGCGTGATCAGCCGGGCCCGCAGCGCCTTGCGATCGACGGACTTGAAGTACTCCTCCGAGGCCAGATTCACCAGCACCGCTTCGCCGCGCTGCCTGCGCATCGCCTTGTTCAAGGCCTGCGCGATGCTCTCGCCCCAGAACTGGTAGAGGTTGGCGCCGCGTGGATTGGCGAGGCGGGTGCCCATTTCGAGCCGGTAGGCCTGCATCAGGTCGAGCGGCCTCAGCACCCCGTAGAGGCCGGACAGGATGCGCAGGTGGTCCTGCGCCCAGGCCAGGTCGGCTTCATCGAGTGAGGCGGCGTCGAGCCCGCCATAGACGTCGCCGTCGAAGGCCAGCACCGCCTGCTTGGCGTTGCGCTTCGTGAACGGCCGTTTCCAGTTCTCGTAGCGGGCCACGTTCAGGCTCGCCAGCTGGTCGGAGAGCTTCATCAGGCCGGCCACCTCCTGCGGACTCTTGTCGCGCATCACGCCGACCAGGGCCTCGGCCTCGTCGAGGAAGGCCGGCTGGCTGCGCGCATCGACGTGCGGCGGGGTCTCGAAGTCCAGTGCCTTGGCGGGCGAAATAACGATCAGCATTGCTGGTGGGGCTCCTGCGGGGCTGGCCTGAACGGCCCGTGGTCTGGCGGCCGATGTTAGCAAATGCGGCCCGTCGGGCGTTTGACAGCCGTCGCCACGGGCCGGACCATCGAACGCGACGAGGAGGGAGGGACACCATGAACGATACCGATCTGCTGCAGCGCTCGCTGGCCGCCGTCTGGCATCCGTGCACGCAGATGAAGCACCACGAACGCTTTCCGCTGCTGCCGATCGTGCGCGGCGAAGGGGCGTGGCTCGAGGACGCCTCGGGGCGGCGCTTCATCGACGGCATCAGCTCGTGGTGGACCAATCTGTTCGGCCACTGCAATCCGCGTATCAACGCGGCCATCGCCGACCAGCTCGGCCGGCTCGAGCACGCCATGCTGGCCGGCTTCACGCACGCCCCGGTGGTCGAGCTGTCGGAACGCCTGTCGACCCTCACCGGCGGCGCGCTGGGCCACGCCTTCTACGCTTCGGACGGCGCCTCGGCGACCGAGATCGCGCTGAAGATGAGCCAGCACTACTGGCTCAACAGCGGACTGCCGGACAAGAACCGCTTCCTGTGCCTGCAAGGCGGCTACCACGGCGAGACGGTCGGCGCACTGGCCGTGACCGACGTGCCGATCTTCCGCCAGGCCTACGCGCCGCTGGTGCGCCCGGCGGGCACCGTGCCCTGCCCCGACGCGCGACAGGCGCGCGCAGGCGAAACGCCGGCCGACGTGGCACGGCGGGCCGCCTCGGCGCTGGAAAGCCGGCTGCAGGCCGAGCATGGCCAGATCGCCGCGCTGATCGTCGAGCCGCTGGTGCAGGGCGCCGCCGGCATGGTGATGTACGACCCGGAATACCTGCGCCTGGCGCGCGCGCTGTGCGACCGCTACCGGGTGCACCTGATCGCCGACGAGATCGCGGTCGGTTTCGGCCGCAGCGGCAGCTTCTTCGCCCACCAGCAGGCCGGCATCGTGCCCGATCTGCTGTGCCTGTCGAAAGGCATCACCGGCGGCTATCTGCCGCTGTCCACGGTGCTGTGCCGGGACGAGATCTATCGCGCCTTCTACGACGACGCCACCAGCCGGGCCTTCCTGCATTCCCACTCCTACACCGGCAATGCGCTGGCCTGCCGCGCCGCGCTGGCGGTGCTCGACATCTTCGAGCAGGACCGGGTGATCGAGCGCAACCGGCAGCGCGCCGAATGGATGGGCCGCGGCGCGGCCGAGGCGCTGGCCGGACTGCCGATCGGACCGATCCGGCAGAGCGGCATGATCCTGGCGTTCGACGTGAAGGATCCGCCGCCGGATTTCGCCCAGCGCTTCTTCGCCGCTGGCCTCGCGCGGCAGGTGCTGCTGCGGCCGATCGGCGACACGGTCTATCTGATGCCGCCCTACGTCCTCGACGAAGGCGAAACCCGGCTGCTGGTCGAGGCCGCGGCGCAAACCCTCGAGCAGGTGCTGTCGCAGGGCTGACGCCGGGCCCGCGGCGACTCGTTCCGGTGCAGCCGCACCGGCGCAGTGCAATATCGATGTCGCATTCTCGGGACATGTCGGCCGGGGGCGACACAAGGGCCGGATTTCCGCTATACGAAAAGAAATAACTAACTGTTTTTAAGAAGCTTTTATCAACTCTTCGGCGTTTTGTAAAACTATCCTTCCCGCCATTCTCTCGGCATGCCCGATGCCTATCCTTGCCGCGTGGGGATCGCATTGCGTCATCTCACCCCCACGAAGACCAGACCAGGAGTTGATCATGAAGAAACGACTATTAGCGGTACTCGTACCGGCAGCCTTTGCCGTCACGTCGGCCCAGGCAGCGGTGTTCTCTTCCTTCGATGGCGGCGAGCACGCCGCAGTCGAGAGCGGTTCGGAAATCCTTTTCTCGGCCGGCAATTTCTCCGGCGTATTCGACTTCACGCTGTCGAGCGATTCCCTCGTCACCTTCACCGGCGGCACGACCTTGCCGATGCTGGTACTGGGCTTGTTCGACGGGGCCGACACGCTGGTCAGCGGTTCGATCTTCTCGCCCGCCACCTACCAGAACAGCTTCACCAGCGTCACGCTGGACGCCGGCGAGTACTACTACGCACCGGTCTTCCCGACCGCCGGCCCGATGTTCTCCGCCTACAGCTTCGAGTCCTACGTCTCGGCGGTGCCCGAGCCCCATGCCTACGCCTTGTTCCTGGCCGGCCTCGGCATGCTCGGCTTTGCCGCCCAGCGCAGGCTGCGCGGCGACGACTGATCCGGCCCCGCGCCGGATGCCGTTTCCCGGGGCGCTGCGGCGCCCCGTTTCGTTTGCCAACCGGCGATCGCGCCGGCCGCTGCGCTAGAATGGGTGTCCCCTGCCCGAAGCGCACATCCCGATGTTCCTGGAAGAGCTCCGCGCCGATCTGGACGAGATCGGACGGCGAGATCTGACCCGCGTCCGCCGGCCCCTGGACGGTCCCTGCGGCACCCGCGTACACAGCGACGGGCGCGACTACCTGTCCTTCTGCAGCAACGACTATCTCGGCTTCGCGGCCGACGAGCGGCTGCGCGAGGCGCTGGCCGACGGTGCCCGCCGCTGGGGCGCCGGCTCCGGCGCATCCCACCTGGTGAGCGGGCACTACCGCATCCACGACGAACTCGAGGCGCTGCTCGCCGAATTCTGCGGCTGCCGGCGCGCGATCAGCTTTTCGACCGGCTACATGGCCAACCTGGCCGCGGTGTCGACGCTGGCCGGCCGCGGCGACGCGGTCTTCGCCGACCGGCTGAACCACGCCTCGCTGGTGGACGGAGCGCTGCTGTCGCGCGCCGAACTGGTCCGCTATCCGCATCTCGACATGGCCGCGCTGGAGGCGCGGCTGGCCGGCACGCGAGCCCGGCGCAAGCTGATCGTCAGCGACACCGTGTTCAGCATGGACGGCGATCTGGCGCCGCTGCCGGCGCTGCTCGAACTGGCCGAGCGCCACGACGCATTGCTGGTGCTCGACGACGCGCACGGCCTGGGCGTGCTCGGACCCGAAGGCCGCGGCGCGCTGGCCGAATTCGGCCTCGCCTCGCCGCGCATCGTGCTGATCGGCACGCTGGGCAAGGCGGCCGGCCTGGCCGGCGCCTTCGTCGCCGGCGATGCGACGGTGATCGAGTGGCTGATCCAGAAGGCCCGCAGCTACATCTTCACCACCGCCGCGCCGCCGGCCCTGGCCCACGCCTTGTGCCGCAGCATCGAGCTGATCCGCGCCGCCGACGACCGGCGCGGCCGGCTGCGCGAGCTGATCGCCCGGCTGCGCGCGGGCCTCGCCGACGCGCCGTGGACACTGGTCGACTCGGCCACGCCGATCCAGCCGCTGCTGGTCGGCGACAACGGTGCGACCCTGCGCCTCGCCCAGCAGCTGCGCGAGGCCGGCATCTGGGTGCCGGCGATCCGTCCGCCGACCGTGCCGCAAGGCAGTGCGCGGCTGCGCATCTCGCTGTCGGCGGCCCACTCCATCGACGACGTGGACCGCTTGCTGGCCGCGTTGCGGCATGCCGGGGCCTGCGCATGAGTCCGCCGCTGGTGCTGCTGCACGGCTGGGGTTCGTCGCCGGCGGTGTGGGACCCGCTGCTGGCCGGCCTCGGCCGGCGCGAATGCCTGCGGCCTGCCCTGCCCGGCCACCCGGGCGGCGCGCCGGCCGACGGCGGGGTCGCGCAATGGGCCGAGGCGCTGCTGGCCGCTCTGCCGGCGCGCTTCGATCTGTGCGGCTGGTCGCTGGGCGGCCAGTTGGCAATGGCGATCGCCCGCCACGCGCCGCAGCGCGTGCACCGCCTGGCACTGATCGGCAGCACGCCGTGCTTCGCGAGCCGTGCGGATTGGCCCCACGGCCTCGACCCGGCCGAGGTCGTGCGCTTCCGCAGCGACTTCGAGCAGGGCCCGGCCGGCTTGATGAAGCGCTTCCATGCGCTGCAGGCGCTCGGCGACGAGCGCCGCAGGGCGGTCGTCGCGGCGCTGGCCGGCTGTGCCGCCGAAGCCGGACCGGCGCAGCAGGTGGGCATGGCGGCCGGCCTGCAGCTGTTGCAGACCACCGATCTGCGCGCCGCACTGGCCGCGCTCGCGCTGCCGGTTCGCATCCTGCATGGCCGCCAGGACGCGCTGATGCCCGTCGACGGCGTGGCGCAATGGACGTCGCAGCTGGCCGATGGTCGGGTGACGATCTTCGAGGATTGCGGCCACGCGCCGCATCTGTCCCGACCCGAGGAATGCGCGCTGCTGCTGCTGGGATTCCTCGATGACTGAACGCCGGCCCGATCCGCGCGCCGTCGCCCGGCGCTTCGGCCGCGCGGCCGCCAGCTACGAAGCGGTGGCCGGCGTGCAGCGGCAGGTGTGTGCGCGGCTGGCCGAGCTGGCGGCGGCCCACCCGCCGGCGGCCGGCCCGCTGCTCGACGCCGGCTGCGGCACCGGCCAGGGGCTCGCGCTGCTGGCCGGCCTGCATCCGCAGCGCTGCGTGCTCGGCCTCGACCTGGCCCCACCGATGCTCGCCCGCCTGCGCGAGCGGCGGCCCGCTCAGCCCTGCATTGCCGCCGACGTGCATGCGCTGCCGCTGGCAGCGGGCTCGCTCGGCGGCATCTGGTCCAGCCTGTGCCTGCAGTGGTGCGAGGCCGGCGCCGTGCTGGCCGAGTTCGCCCGCGTGCTGGCACCGGGCGGCGTGGCGTGGTTGGCGACGCTGGGACCGGCCACCTTCCACGAGTTGCGCACCGCCTTCGCCGGCATCGACGACGCCGCCCACGTGCTGGATTGCGAGCCGCCGGAGCAACTCGTCCGCTCGGCCGCCGGCGCGGGACTGTCGCTGCAGGCCGAGGAACGCCACCGCTTCGAGGCCGCGGCCGGCGACCTGGCGGGCCTGCTGCGCGACATCAAGGCCCTCGGCGCCCAGGGCGTCAGCGGCCCGCGGCGGCGCGGCCTGCTCGGCAAGCAGGCTTGGCGCACCGTCGAAGCCCGCTACGAGGCCCATCGCCGCGCCGACGGGCGGGTGGCGGTGAGTTACGATGCGCTGTTCCTGATCCTGCGCAAACGACCGTGAGCCTGGCCCAGAGCTATTTCATCGCCGGCACCGACACCGAGATCGGCAAGACCTACACCACCTGTGCCCTGCTCCACCTGGCGCGACGCTGCGGCATCCGCGCCCTCGGCATGAAGCCGGTGGCGGCCGGCGCCAGCCGCGTGGAGGGCGAGCTGCGCAACGAGGATGCGCTCGCGATCGCCGCCGCCGGCGCCTTCCGCACCGACTATGCGCTGCTGAACCCGGTCTGCCTCGAAGAAGCGGTCGCGCCGCACATCGCGGCCGCGCGCGAAGGCCGCACGATCCGGCCCGATGCGATCCTGGCGGCACGCGATGCGCTCGCCGCCCGCTGCGAGCTGCTGCTGATCGAGGGCGTCGGCGGCTTCCGCGTGCCGCTCGGCGACGACTACGACACCGCCGATCTGGCGGCCGAGCTGGCGGTGCCGGTGATCCTGGTGGTCGGCGTGCGGCTCGGATGCATCAACCACGCGCTGTTGAGCGCCGAGGCGATCCGCGCCCGCGGGCTCGCGCTGGCCGGCTGGGTGGCCAACTGCATCGACCCCGCGATGGCCCGCCGCGAGGACAACCTGGCGGCCCTCGAGGCGCGCCTCGACTGCCCGCTGCTCGGCGTGCTGCCCCACGATCCGCAGCGGGATCCGGCCGCCGCCGCCGAACGGCTGACGCTGCCGGCCGCCGGCCGCGCGCCGGACGATGCGATCGTGATCCTGGACAGCGCCGCCGAGCTGCAGCCGGCACACCGCGGCCGCGTCGTCGTCACCGGCAGCCACGGCGGCGCCAGCGCCGCCCGCTACGCCTTGTCGGCCCGGCCGCTGCTGTGCTTCTTCAACGACGCCGGCGGCGGCAAGGACAGCGCCGGCACCACCGCGCTGGCGATGCTGCAGCAGGCCGGTCTCGCCGCCGCCTGCTACGGGCACGACAGCGCGCGCATCGGCGACGGCCGCGATGCGTTCGGCAACGGCCGCATCACGGCACTGAACCCATCGGCGCTGGCGCTCGGCGCGCGCGCCGGCCAGCCGGTGGTCGAGGCCGCCAGCCGGGCCTGCGCCGCGATGCCTTCATCTTGCGCCGGCCCGGGCCGCTGATCAGGCCGCGGCGGCCGTCGCCGCCTCGCGCGCCAGCCAGTGGCGAAAGGCGAGGATCTCGCGGCGCTCGGCGTCGTGCTTGCGACACACCAGGTGATAGGCGCTGCGCGATGCGACGCGGCGCTCGAACAACACCTTCAGCCGCCCGTCGGCCAGATCCCGATCCAGCAGTTGCTCGATGCTGATCGCCACCCCCATCCGGTCGGCCGCCGCCTCCAGCGCCAGGCCGGAATTGCTGAAATGCGGCCCGCGCGACGCGTCGACGCCCTCGACGCCGGCCGCCCGCAGCCACTCGCGCCAGCTCGCCGGCTCGCTGCGATCGCGATGGGTCTCGTCATGGATCAGCACGTGGTGGTGCAGATCTTCGGGCCTTTCGAGCGGTCTCGCGCCGGCCGGCAGTGCCGGATGGCAGACCGCCACGTAGGAGACCGGCATCACCCGCTCGCTGAACATGCCCGGGTAGTTGCCATGGCCGAAGCGCACCTGCAGGTCCACCTCGCCGCTGGCCAGCGCCGCCAGATCGGTCTCGCGGGTCTCGTCCGCGGTGCTGTCCACTGCGGCCAGCGCGGTGGACAAGTTCAGCTCGATCTCCGGATGGCTGTCGTTGAATCCTTGCAGCCGGTGAACCAGCCAGCGCGTCGCGAACGAGGGCGGCACCACCAGCCTGAGCCGTGCCGCCCCCTGCCGCTGGCGGGCGGCGGCCACCGCCTCTGTGAATAGCTCCAGCCCCTGCTGCAGTTTCGGCAGCATCGCCCGGCCCGCCTCGGTCAGCTCGAGCGACCGAATACGGCGGAGGAACAGCGGCTGGGCGAGGAATTCCTCCAGCGCCTTGATCTGGTGGCTCACCGCCGCCGGCGTGACGTGCAGCTCGGCGGCAGCCTGCTTGAAACTCAGGTGCCTGGCGGCCGCCTCGAATACCCGAAGCGAAAGCAGTGGGGGGAGCGCTGTAGACATCGAACACCTTAGAAAAACTCATGCATCAGGCAACAATTCATCGTTTGTCGGCAATTCGTGATTGCCCGTAGAGTGCCAATCGTGCACTGCAACAAGCGGTGCCGCAAGCATCAGGAGATTGCACCATGAGTGAGCTTTTCAGACTTCCGTCGGAGAGCGGTGCCACGAGCGCCGAGCCGTCCTACGAGACCATCAACTACCATATCGAGCGCGCCCGGCACCTGCGCAACGAGGAAATGGCGCGGATCCTGGCGACCGCCGTCAGCGCCACGCGGCGGCTGATCGACCGCCTGCTTCACGCCACCCCACGTCGCGGCAGCAAGATTGCGCTGTCCTGAGCGCCGCTGGCCGGCTGAAGCCGGCCCTACGAGCCCGACCGCAGCGCGCG
>JBNLET010000045.1:0-5388 GCA_050305135.1 Rhodocyclaceae bacterium
GCCGCCAGATCCACGGCAGTGATCATGTGGCGTGTCTCGGGTGTGAGGCGCAGGTGCAGGCTGAGGACGTCGACGCGGCCAAGGAACGCCCGGCGATCGGCGACGAACTCATAGCCGGCGGCCTCCGCGGCGAGCCGCGACGACTCGCGGCCGTGGACCAGGATCTCCATCCCGAAGGCCCGTCCGATTGCCGCGACGCGACGGCCGATCTTGCCCAGCGACCACACGCCAAGGCTGCGGCCATGCAGCGCGCGACCCAGCGTCTCGTCCTTGCTCGCGTCGCTGCTGCGCTGCCAGCGGCCCCGCTCCAGCTGTCGTGCGTAGGGCAGGATGCGCCGCGAGGCGGCGAGGATCAGCGTCCAGGTCAATTCGGTCGGCGCGATCGGATTGCCGCTGCCCTCTCGCACTTCGATGCCGCAACGCCGACACGCCTCGAGGTCAATGCAGCCGGCCAGGCGCCCGGTCTGCACGATGAGTTCGAGTTCGGGCAGCGCTTCGACGACGCGCGCGGTGATCCGGCTGCGCTCGCGGATCAGCACCAGGCAATGGGTGCCGCGCAGCGCCTCGATCAGGTCCGCTTCGTCGCTCCGGCGCTCGCTCAGCACCTGCAGCCTGACCGGCGGGGCGTCGAGGAGGCGAGCCGCGTCCAGGCGTTCGACGATGCCCTGATAGTCATCCAGTACGGTCACTGTCTTCATGAGTTTCCCCCCCGGGTCCCGGCCGTCTCAATCGCTCGGTACGCCGACCGGGTTCGGGCGGCGCTTCTCGATGGCCGACTTGAGCAAGGCGGCGCAGCGATAGAAGCCGTGGCCGAACTTGCCGTACGGCATGGTCATGAACAAGGCCATCACCGCGCCCAGGTGCAGCGCCAGCAGCAGGGCCATGGCACTGGTCTCGCGGCCCGCGAGCAGAGCGAGGCCGCTGGCGCCGGTGAGCAACAGCAGCATGATGAAGGCGCGGTCCATGGGCTTTTGCGTCGCATCGCCGTGCGAGGCATGGCGTGCGATGTTGAGCCGCAGCAGTCCGATCGGGCCGATCACCAGGCCGATGCCACCGGCAATGCCAAGCAGTACCGGCAGGCTGCCAAGCGCATATGGGGCTTCCCAGCCGAACCCGTAGTGGTACAGCGTGGCCACGCTGGTGGCGGCGAAGCTCAGCATAAAGCCATAGAAGGTGAGGTGGTGGAAGCGACGGCGCCACAGCGTTGGCGCGTCGTCGGCGTTGCTGCAGCCGTGGCCGTGGCCGCCGTCGAGATACCTGAGCCGCAGCACGTCGCTGGTGGTTTCGGCGATTGCCGCGCCGCCGGGTACGCCGGGGCTCACTTCACGCCAGAAGCGGATCACCCCGACGCCGAGGGCGAGCGCGGCGAACAGGAACACCGGCGCGAACATCGACACCAGCAGGTTGTGGGGGAAGATGGCGTAGAAGTTGCCCCCCGCGACGGCCTCGAACAGGCTCCCCTGTTTCGCCAGCGCGAGAATCAGGAACAGCGCCAGTGCGCCGGCCAGCGCCAGTGCCACGGTCGTTCCGTTGTTGCGATAGAGGGCGCCGAAGGCGCGAGGCCAGGCGAAATCGGTGTAGGTGCGGGCACGCACCCTGGCCATGGCCTGTGGCACATTGACTGCGAATGCGTGGGGCGCTGCGTACTGGCAGGCGTGCAGGCAGGCGCCGCAGTTGTGGCACAGGTTGGCCAGATAGTGGATGTCGGCCTGGCCGAATTCGAGGCGGCGGGTCATCGCCGGGAAGACCGCGCAGAAGCCTTCGCAATAGCGGCAGGCGTTGCAGATCGTCATGATGCGGCCGGCCTCGGTCTCTTCCGGCGCGGGCACCTGATGGCCCGCGGCGAGCTCGCTGGCTTGCCCGATCAGGGCGTCAAGCGGGGACATGCGAGACTCCTTTCCTGGCGGCGGCAGCGGCGTGTGCGCCGGCAATTCGTCCGAATACCGTGCCGATGGTCATGCCAACCCCGGCGGTGTAGCCCTTGCCCAGCACGTTGCCGGCCATCATCTCCCCCGCGGCGAAGAGGTTGGGGCTGGCGAGCCCGTCGAAATGGGTCGCGGCGCGCTCGTCCACCTTCAGACCGAGGTAGGTGAAGGTGATGCCGGGCTTGAGGGGGTAGGCGTAGAAGGGTGCGGTGTCGATTGGTCGCGCCCAGTGGGTCTTGGGTGGGCTGAGGCCCTCGGTGTGACAGTCGTCGAGCGCGGTGTGATCGAAGCGGCCGACCCGGCACGCGGCGTTGTAGTCAGCGACGGTGGTCGCCAGCGCCGCATCGTTCAGCCCCAGCGCGCGCGCCAGCGCCTCGATCGAATCGGCCCGGGTGCCCGGGAACACCGGGGGCATGAAGCGGCCGACGGCCTTCGCGTCGATGATCGAATAGCCGATCTGGCCGGGCTGCCGGGCAACCAGGCGCCCCCAGATGGCGTAGCGCTTGGGCCAGAAGTCCTCGCCCTCGTCGTAGAAGCGCTGTCCGTCCCGATTGACCACGATCCCGAGCGAGACACAGTCGATGCGGGTGCAGATGCCGCCATCGTAGCGCGGGGCGCGCGCGTCGACTGCCACGCAGTGCGATTGCGAGGGATCCCCGATGATGTCGGCGCCGGCGGCGATCATGGCCTTGAGGAGCACCCCCTGGTTGAAGCGCGTGCCTCGGATCGCGAAATTGTCGGCCGGCCATTCGCCGTGGGCGTTCTGGCCCCAGGCTTCGCGTAGCCACTCGCGGTTCGACTCGAAGCCGCCGGCCGCCATCACGCAGCTCTTGGCAGTGATGCGCTCGTCACCGACCCAGGCGGCGCGGAATGCGCCGTCCTCGACTTCGATGCGGCCAACCGGCGCCTCGTAGCGGATGCGCACCCCAAGCCGCTCGGCGCTGCGGTAGTAGGCGTTCACCAGTGCCTTGCCGCCGCCCATGAAGAAGGCGTTGGTACGAGAGAGTTGCAGGGTGCCCGACAGCGAGGGTTGGAAATGGACCCCATGGCGGCGCATCCAGCCGCGGCAGGTAGCGGATTCGCGGATCGCGAGACGCGCCAGGCGCTCGTTGGTGAGGCCGCCGGTGACCTTCTTGAGGTCCTGCCAGAACTCCTCCTCAGGGTAAGCCTCGGTGAGCACGTCCTGGGGCGCGTCGTGCATGCACCGCAGATTGCGGGTATGGCTGGAGTTGCCGCCGCGCCACTGGCGCGGCGCGGCCTCGAGCAGCAGCACCGAGGCCCCGGCCTCGCGTGCGGTCAGCGCGGCGCAGAGCGCGGCGTTGCCGCCGCCGATGACGAGAACGTCGATCTCGCCGGATGTTTGCTGGGTGGTCACGTGGGCTCCCGTGGGTGTCGTCATGGCCCCACTATCGTTCGCTGCGACCGCGCTGCCCTAAGCCGCATCGGCATCGCGCCATCTCGACTCAAGATGACCCTACGCCGCGCCACTGTCCGCCGCCGACAAGCGACCGCACCACCTGCGCGAGCACCCGCCGGGTCGCCAGCGCCGCAGGCGACAACTCGTCGTCCGACAGGCTGCACAGCAGGTTGGGGCGCTCCGTGCCGGGGTCGCCGATCTCGGAGCAGCAGATCTGGCCGGCCTCGCGGGCGCGCGCCGACCAGGGCTGCAGGCTGGCCGCCATGCCGCGCGTCACCATGCTCATGAGCACCTGCAGCGAATCCACCTCGGCGATCACCGTGGGCTGCGTATCGATTGCCCTGAAGCCTGCATCGATGACCCGGCGCAGGCCGTGGCGCGGCGTCGGAAGGACCAACGGGAAGTCACCGATATCAGCCAGCATGGTGGGTAGCTCGGTTGGACGAACCGTTTCCGCGCAGAGGAAGAACAGGCGCTCCGAAAGCAGCGGGACGGTGTGCCAGCGGCGCGAGTGGGCGGCATCGAAGAGCACCGCGAGATCAAGCTCGCGGCCGTTGAGGAGCTGACCGAGGTGGCCGGACATGCCCTCGACCAGATGCAGATGGATGTCCGGATACTGGTTGCGCATGGCCTCGATCAGCGGCAGGCCGAGCACACTGCAGGTGGTGGCGGCGAGGCCCACGCTGACCGTACCTGCCAGGCGCTCGTGGCGCGCCGCGCTGGCCGCCTCGTCGGCATGGCGCAGTGCCAGGCGAGCGTGCGACAGAAAGGCAGCGCCGGCCTCTGTCGGCGTCACGCCGTTGCGGGTTCGCTGCAGCAGGCGGCAGGCGAGCTCGCCTTCGAGACGCTGGATCTGCAGGCTGATCGCCGATTGGGCGATGCCCAGGTCGAGCGCGGCCTGGCTGATGCTGCCGCACTCGACGGTGCGAAGCAGGTAGCGCAGTTGGCGAAGTTCCACCGCGGGCTCCTCCGGTAGACGGGATTCGGGGAGGTCCCGGAAATCGGCACCTCCCCGAAGCCACGCTCAGTTGTTGCTGGCCACCGCGATCCGATCCCTGTCGGCCTCGGACGCCGGCGCCTCATCGTGTGGCCGGACAGGGGCGCGCATTCCTTCCTCGGGGCCGGCCGGACGCACCGGCTCCCACAGCACCGGACAGTCGAGCTCCAGCTGTGCGAGCTGCTCGCGAACGCGCTCGATCAGCTTCACGCGGACGCCTTTGCCCGCGCCAGCACCTTGTCCACCATCACCCCGGCCTGGCCGAGGTAGTTGGCCGGGTCGCACAGCCTGGCGAGTGCGGCGCGGTCGAGGTGGGCGTTGATCTCGGGGTGCGCGACGAGCAGCTCGAGCAGCGGGGTGTCGGACTTGATGGCCTCGCGGCACAGGTCATAGACCAGGTCGTGGGCATACTCGCGGCCGATATAGGGGCCGAGGCCCATCATCACCGCCTCGGACATCACCAGTCCCTGGGTCAGTTCGATGTTGGCGCGCATGTTGTCGGGGCTGACCTCAAGGCCTTCGAGCACGAAGCGGGTCTGCTTGAGTGCACCGGCGAGCAGGCAGAAGGCCTCCGGCAGCGCGATCCACTCGATCTCCCAAGGTCCGGTGGAGCGCTCGTGGTCGGCGATCATCGCGTCCATCAGCGCTGCCGAATGCTGGCGCACCACCGACACGGCCGCGTGGATGTAGCAGCTGGAGATCGGGTTGCGCTTCTGAGGCATGGTGCTGCTCGAGCCGCGACCCGGTGCGAAGGGCTCGTATACCTCGGCCACCTCGTGCTGCATCATGAGCTTGACGTCCATCGCGATCTTGCCCAGCGAACCGCCCACGAGCCCGAGGAATGCGCCGACCTCGGCGATGGTGTCGCGCACGGTGTGCCAGGCGATGTCGGGCTGCGCCAGGCCCAGCTCTTCCATCAGGCCGGCCTGGGTTTCCATGGCGCCTTTCTCGATCGAGGCCAGGGTGCCGCAGGCGCCGCCGAACTCACCCATCAGCACCCGCGGGCGCAGCTGGGTGAGGCGCTCGCGGTGACGCTCGATGCCGGCCAG
>JBNLET010000046.1:0-7182 GCA_050305135.1 Rhodocyclaceae bacterium
TGAGCGATATGTCCGATTCGTCGCCGAAGGCGTCGGTCAGCCGAGCCCCTGGCAGGACTTGCGCCAGCAGATCTACCTGGGGGGCGAGGAGTTCATCCGACGAATGCAGGCGCAGGCCGGCGACGACATCGACACCCTTGCAGTTCCCAAGCTGCAGCGGCGGGCGCCGGCGGCGTCGCTGGCCGAGATCGAGGCGCAGCACGCCGGGCGTGACCAGGCGATCGTCGCAGCCCACGGCACCGGTGCCTACAGCTACCGCGAGATCGCGGCGCACTTCGGTCTGCATCCGGGCAGTGTCGGCAAGATCGTCAGGCGGGCGATCGAACGGGCGTAGAAGAGCGGGCCTGCGAAGGGAATTGTCCGAACGCGTTTCCAGTGCCCGGAAGCGGGTTCGAGAGTTCGGGGGCGGCTGGCAAAAGGGATCGTTGGCTCAAGGTGGTTGGTAGCGAGACGAGAGCCCGTATTCCCGCGAGGAAGGCCCCGGGCGGGCAGCATCCAGGCTGGCTTGACCCAGGAATATCGTACGAAATAGCATCTTTCGCCACCCCATCGGCATCAAGGGATCCACCGTCCCGCCGATCGGGCACGACGCCGCCGCGTTGTTTGATCCACCAAGAAAGGAGAAGAGGCGATGAGTCTGACTGGACGATGCCTGTGCGGGGCGGTCCGCTACACCGCAACCGGAAGCCCCGCGTTCGCTGGGAATTGCCACTGCGGCGACTGCAAGAAGTCATCCGGCAGTGGCTCCGCCCCAACCATGTTCTTTCCGCGCGCCAACGTCGCCATTACCGGCGAGGTGAAGTACTTCGCAAGCCAGGGTGGCAGCGGTGCCACCGTGGAAAGAGGCTTCTGCCCCAACTGCGGCTCGCAACTGTTCGGCCGCCCGGGCACGCTGCCCGACATGATCGGCATCCGGGCCGGCTCGCTGGACGACCCGTCAAAGTATGCGCCGCAGCTCGACATCTTCACGCGCCGCGCGTGTCAGTGGGAACCGATGGATGAAGCCCTGCCGAAGTTCCCGGACGCACCGCCGCCGAGGCAGTAGCCCGGGCCAGTCCGGGGCAGGACGGCACGCCCGTCCCTCGGACCGCACACCGTAGGCGGAGGCTCGAAGCGCGTGGCCAAGCGCTTTCTGCAGAGGCTCTCGGCACTGATCGAAGGTCTCGAACTCCGGCACGAGGTTGCCGCCAGACTGGAAGTCAGGCACCTCTTCACCGGCGCAGCGCTGTACGCAGCCGGCACCCTCTGCGCGTCCTCGATCAGCCGCCGCGCCTCGCGCAGGCCCATCTTGCCGTTGTGGGGGTCGATGCTGGCGAAGGCGATCATCATGTCGCTGTTTTCCAGCGCCGCCTCGGCGATCTCCTCGTTCGGGATGCGGCGGCGGTCGGTCTCGAACTCGGCGTCCACCGTGAACATCACCAGGCCCAAGCGGCGCTCGCGGTAGTAGGCGATGGTTTCGGCGATGGTCGGCCGGTGGCTGAAGCCGAAGTAGCGCTCGGCGGCCTCGTCGAAAGCCTGGCCGAAGTCGTCCGGCGTTGAGCGACAGGAGACCTCGGCATGGGTGTGCACGTCGATCGCGACGAGCTGGTCGAGCTGCATCCGCTCAGTGCTCCGCGACAATCGCGTCCGCCACCCGGCCGGCGTACAGGTCCTCGATCAGCGCGGCGCGGTGGGCCAGCACGGCGCGCTGGTTGATCGAACCCTTGTCGGTGATCTCGTGGCGGTCCACCGAGGGCGGCGTGCTCAGCACCAGCAGCCGCTCGATGCGGCTGGCCGAACCGGTGGCGGCGCGGTTGATGCGCGCCAGCAGCGCGCCGAAGAACTCGCGCACCGCCGCGCTTGCCAGCACCTCGCCGGCCGGGGCCTCGTCCGGCAGGTCGGCGAGCCGGGCACAGTGCTCCAGCCGTGGGAAGATCAGCGCGCCGAGCTCGTCGCGGTTGATGCCGGTGATCACCGCGTCCTGCACGCAGGGCGCGCCCTCGCCGATGATGCGGGCGCGCAGCGGACCGACGCTGACGAAGGTGCCGGAGCTGAGCTTGAAGTCCTCCGCGATGCGGCCGTCGAACACCAGCCCGAGGGCCGGCTCGGCCGGCTCGGCGAAGGCCAGCGCGTCGCCGGTGCAGTAGAAGCCGTCCTCGTCGAAGGCCTCGGCGGTGATGTCGGGCTGGCGCCAGTAGCCGGGCGTGACGTGGGGGCCGCGGAAGCGCACTTCGAGCTTGCCGTCGATCGGCGCCAGGCGGGCCTCGCAGCCCGGTGCGGGCAGTCCGACGTAGCCGGCGCCGACCAGCGGCCCGGTCGAGAACATCGACGAGGGCGAGGTCTCGGTCATGCCGAGCCCGGTCATGACGCGGATGCGCTCTCCGCAGTGCGCTTCCGACACCCGGTCGAGCTTGTCCCAGGCGGCCTGCGAGAGGCCCGCGCCAGCGAAGAAGAAGAGCCGCATCTTCGAATAGAACACCTCGCGCAGCGCGGCGTCGGCTTCCAGTGCGTCGCCGAGCATCTCCCAGCCCTTCGGCACGTCGAAATAGACCGTCGGCGAGATCTCGCGCAGGTTGCGCAGCGTCTCGGCAAAGCCCTTGTCGGTCGGCTTGCCGTCGTTGATGTACAGCGTGCCGCAGTTGTAGAGCGCGATGCCGACGTTGTGGCTGCCGCCGAAGGTGTGGTTCCACGGCAGCCAGTCGAGCAGCACCGGCGGCGTCTCGCCGAAGCACGGGAAGGTCTGCAGCAGCATCTGCTGGTTGGCGCACAGCATGCGCTCGGTGGTGACCACCGCCTTCGGCAGCTTGGTCGAGCCCGAGGTGAACAGGAACTTCGCGATGGTGTCCGGGCCGCTGCGCGCGTGAGCCGCGTCCACCTCGCTCGGCTGTGTCTCGACCAGCTCGCCGAAGCTCGTCGCCGGGCGCCCGTCGAGCCGGCCGTCGAGCGTCACCACGGCCACCTCGGCCGGCACCGCGGCCGCGATCGCCGGCGAAAAGGCCGGGCCGTCGGCGGCGTACACCATGCCGGGCGTCAGCAGGCCGACCATGTGGCGCAGCTTGTTGTGGTCCTGCGACAGCAGCGAGGCCGCCGGCGACACCGGACAGTGCGGGATGCCGGCGTACATCGCGCCGAGGGCCAGTTGCAGGTGCTCGAGATCGTTGCCGGACAGGATCATCAGCGGCCGCTCGGCCGACAGGCCTCGCCGCAGCAAGGCCTCGCCGATCGCGCGGGCGCGCCGCAGCATGTCGCCGTAGCTGATGCGGATCCACTCGCCGTCGGCGTCGCGGCGCGCCACCAGCGTGCGCTCGGGGTGCTGCCGGGCGCCGTCCACGAGCCGGTCGGTGAGACGGGAGGGATAGGCGCCGAGCGCCTCTTTCGGCGTCAGCCGCCAGCCGCCGCCGGCCTCGGCGGCGATATGGACGTCGGGACGGCCGATCGAGACGGGGCGATAGCGTACGCCCTCGGCATCGATGCGCTGGAATCTCATCGTGCTGCCTCCGGCTCAGATCGGGTAGTGGCGCGGGCCGTGCTGGATCGTGATCCAGCGCAGCTCGGTGAAGGCCTCGATGCCGGCCTTGCCGCCGAAGCGCCCGTAGCCGCTGTCCTTGACGCCGCCGAACGGCATCTGGGCCTCGTCGTGCACGGTCGGCCCGTTGATGTGGCAGATGCCCGATTCGATGCGCCGCGCCACCTCCAGCGCGCGCCCGACGTCGCGGCTGAAGACCGCCGCCGACAGGCCGTACTCGCTGCCGTTGGCCTGGGCGACGGCTTCGTCGTCACTGGCGACGCGCTGGATCGTGACCACCGGGCCGAAGGACTCCTCGTTGGCGAGCTGCATTTCGGCCGTGATGCCGTCGACGATCGCCGGCTGCATCACGGCACCGGCCACCTCGGCGCTGCCGGCCGCCAGGTGTGCGCCCTTGGCCAGCGCGTCGTCCACCATCGCGCGCACCCGCGCGGCGGCCTGCGGATCCACCATCGCGGCCAGCGCGGCACCCTCGGCGCCCGGCGCGTCGGCCTTGAGCGCGGCGGTGCGCTTGGCGAAGCGGGCCAGGAAATCGTCCGCCACCGCCTGGTGCACGATCACCCGGTCGGCCGACATGCAGATCTGGCCCTGGTTGAAGAAGGCGCTGAAGACCGCCGCGCCGACCGCCGCGTCCAGGTCGGCGTCGTCGAGCACGATCAGCGGGTTGCGCCCGCCCAGCTCGAGCACGGCCGGCTTCAGGTGTTGCGCGGCCAGCTCGCCGATGCGCCGGCCGACCCGGGTCGAGCCGGTGAAGTTCACGCGCCGCACGGCCGGGTGGGCGATCAGCGCCTCGACCACCGCCGGCGCGTCCTGCGGCGCGTTCGAGATGACGTTCAACACGCCGGCCGGCAGGCCGGCCTCGGCCAGCACCTCGCCGATCAGCGCGTGCAGCGCCGGGCAGGCTTCGGAGGACTTCAGCACGACGGTGTTGCCGCAGGCCAGCGGCGTCGCGACGGCCCGCGTGCCGAGGATCACCGGCGCGTTCCACGGCGCGATGCCGACCACCACGCCGGCCGGCTGGCGGACCGCCATGGCCAGGCTGCCCGGCACGTCGGACGGGATCACCTCGCCGCTGATCTGGGTCGTCAGCGCGGCGGCCTCGCGCAGCATGCCGGCCGCCAGCATGACGTTGAAGCCGTACCACAGCGGTGCGCCGCCGGCTTCCGCCACGCCGCGCGCGATGAAGTCGGGCGTGCGCGCGTCCATCAGGTCGGCGGCCTTCAGCAGCAGTGCGCGGCGCGCGTTCGGCGCGGTCGTGGACCAGGCCGGGAAGGCGGCCTTGGCGGCCTCGACCGCGGCGCGGGCGTCCTCGACGCCGGCCGCGGCGGCACGGCTGGCGACCTCGCCGCTGACCGGATTGATGCGATCGAAAACGGTATTGCCGCTGGCCGCCCGGCTGCGACCGCCGATGAAGAGCGGGACCTCGAACATGTTTCTTGTCTCCTGTTTGTCGCGTGCCGATTGCGGGCGGCATCGCGCGGGGTTCGTCGCCCCGTTTGCGTCATGCGGCGGGCCTTGGGCCCGCCATCGCCTTGTTCTCCGCATGCGGCGGGTCGAAACCCGCCCTACGCGTCGCGCTTGTAGGTCTGCAGGCCGGGCTTGATGGTCTTGTCGTCGAGGAACTGCTTCAGCCCCTGGGCGCGCCCCTGCTCCGGATCGCGGCCGTTGGACTGGTCCACCTTGGCGTACAGGTAGTCCTCGTTCTGCTCCCAGGTCAGCTCGCGGCAGCGCTTGAAGCCGTGCTTGGCGAAGCGCAGCACGACCGGGCTCTTCTCGAGCAGCTTGCCGGCCAGCGCGGCGACTTCGTCGCGCAGCTGGGCGCGCGGCACGCTCTTGTTCACCAGGCCCATCTCCGCGGCCTGCGTGCCGGTCCAGGTGTCGCCGGTCATGACGTAGTAGAGCGCCTGGCGGTGGCCCATGGTGTCGGCGACGGCCTTGCTGACCAGGTTGCCGGGCGGGATGCCCCAGTTGATCTCGGACAGGCCGAACACCGCCTCGTCGGCGCAGATCGCCAGGTCGCAGGCCACCAGCGGCGAGAAGGCGCCGCCGAAGCACCAGCCATTGACCATCGCGATGGTCGGCTTGCTGTAGAAGCGCAGCAGGCGCCACTGCCATTGCGAGCAGTCGCGGCGCATGCGCTCCTGCATGATCTCGGACTTGCCGTCGGTCTCGCGGAAGTATTCCTTCAGGTCCATGCCGGCGGTCCAGGATTCGCCGGCGCCGGTCAGCACCAGCACCTGAGCGTCGTCGTCCAGTTCCAGCGTCTCGAGCACGTCGATCATCTCGCGGTTCAGCGTCGGGCTCATCGCGTTGCGCTTTTCGGGGCGGTTCAGCGTCACCCAGGCGATGCCCTCGGCGACGTCCACCTTCACGGTCTGCCAGCGGCCTTCATAATTTGCCATACTCTCATCTCCAGTTGTCAGGTTGTTATCAAGTAACTTGATATAAGATTAGCCCATCGCCGGCACGCAATCAAGACATGAATCAACAAAGTTCCAACAAACCCGAAACCGCAGCGCCGGTCGGCGTCGCCTACCTGATCGGTCGCCTCGACCACGCGCTGTCGCGGCGGATGCGCGACGCGCTGGCGCCGATCGGGCTGACCGTCAGCCAATACACGGCGCTGTCCTTCCTCGCCCGCGGCTCGCTGTCGAATGCGCAGCTGGCCGAGCGCGCGCTGATCTCGCCGCAGGCGGCGAACGAGATGGTGAAGGCGATGGAGGGTCGCGGCTGGCTGACGCGCGAACCGGATCCCAGCCACGGCCGCATCATCCGCATCGGCCTGACCGCCGAGGGGCAGGCCATGCTCGCCCAGGGCGACCGTTGCGCGGTCGAGGTGGAGGCCCGCATGCTGTCCGGCCATTCATTGCAGCAAAGCCAGGCCCTGCGCGAGGAGCTGAAGCAGGTGCTGCGGGCGCTGAGCGAACCGGAGCTGTGAGGCCTCAGCCGCGGCCGACGCGCACCACCACCTTGCCGACCTGGGCGTTCGACTCCAGGTAGCGGTGCGCTTCGACGATCTCGTCGAACTCGAACACCCGGTCGATGACCGGCTTCAGCCGCCCGTGCGGCAACGCGGATTCGAGCAGCGCGCAGGCGTCGTCGAGCCGCTCGCGCTTGCGGATCAGCTCGAACACCAGGTAGCCGCGCAGCGACAGCCCGCGGCCGACCGCGTCGTAGAACGGGAACGGCGTCAGCTCGCCGCGGCCACTCAGGTTGCCGTAGATCACCAGTACGCCGGCCTCGCGCAGCGCGCCGGCGAGCTGGGCCACGGCCGGGCCGGCGACCGGGTCGAAGACCAGCCGCGCGCCGCGCCCGTCGCCGAATTCGCGCACCTTGGCGGCGAGGTTCGGATCGTCGGCGGCCATCACCGCCGCAGCGCCATGGCCTCGCAGCGCTTCCGCCTTGGCCGGATCGCGGCTCAGCGCGAGCGGGATCGCACCGAGGTAGCGGGCCAGTTCGATCGTCGCCAGCCCGACGCTGCTGGAAGCCGCGCCGACCAGCACCACGTCGCCCTCGCCGATGCCGCCGATGTCCACCACGCCGCCGTAGGCCGTCAAGTAGGCCATCCAGAATCCGGCGGCCTCGATTTCCGTCAGGCCGCCGGGCTGCTGGATCAGGTTTTCGGCGGGCACCACGGCGTGTTCGCCATAGACGCCGTAGCGGCTCATCGCGAAGCC
>JBNLET010000047.1:0-6579 GCA_050305135.1 Rhodocyclaceae bacterium
CGCCGCCGCGACGATCGCCGCGGCCAAGAAACAGGAACTGGAACAGGCGCGTGCCGCCCAGCAGCAAATCCAGCAGCAGATCGAAGCCAGCATGCAGGCACGGCAGGAACAGTTGCGCCAGATGGAAGAAGCGAACCGCTGACGGAGGCGACCCCCGCGTCATCGCGGCTATCGCCCACGCCGCACAGACGCTAGACTGGCGGCACCACCCAAGCATGCCGGCCCGGCCATGACCGTGGCAAGTTCGACTTCACCTCAGACGCACTCCACGCTGACCCGCAGCCTGCTGCTGCGCACCTGGCTGTTGCTGGGTCTGTGCCTGCTGGCGCTCGGATTCGGCTTCCATCTGGCAGTCGTCGCACCTGCGACGCAGAGCCTGGCCCAGGCCTCGCTGGAGGAATCCGTCCGCCACACGCGCGACATCGTGGCACGCGACTTCCGCAACGCGGAGGCCCTGCTGCAGACCGCCAGCGCCTGGAGCCGGCAGGGGCGGATCGACAGCGGCGACGCGGAAGGCTTCGTCGCGATCATGGCGCCGCTGCTGAAGGCCCATCCGCGCATCTCGGGCGCGCTGCTGGCCGAACAGGATGGTCACGAGCTGTTCCTGATCCGTGACGGCGAGGGCTGGCGCAGCCGGCGCACGACGCCGGCCGACATCGGACGCCGCAGCGCCTGGCAGCGCTGGGACCGCGAGTTGCGCCAGACCGGCGCCGAGTGGCAGGCGAGCGACTACGATCCGCGCACACGGCCGTGGTTCAAGGGCGCGCTGGCGCTGGAACGCGACGACGATTTCCATTGGACGCCGTACTACACGTTCTTCACTGCCCGCGAACCCGGCATCACGGTATCCACGCGCTGGAAGACCAAGGGCGGCGCGAGCCGCATCCTGGCCTTCGACATCCTGCTCACCGATCTGTCGCGCATCACCCAGGCCCAGGCCATCGGCGAGGTCGGCGGCGCGGCGCTGCTGTCCGGCGACGAGCGGCTGCTGGCCCTGCCGCGGGACAGCCGGATGGCGGGCACGGAGGCGCGCCCGGAACTGATCCTGAAGCCGGTGGCCGACAGCGGCCTGCCCTACCTGCAGGCCGGATACAAGGCCTGGGTCGAGGCCGCGCGGCCGGCCGGCGAAATATTCACCTACCGGCTCGGCGACGAGGACTGGATAGGCCGCTTCGAGGCCTATCGCCTCGGTCGGCAGACGCTGTGGATCGCCACCTTCGCCCGCGCCAGCGATTTCGTGCCGGCGCGGCTGCGCGACATGGCGCCGATCGCGGCGATCATGCTGCTGGTCGGCGCGGCCGGTGCGGTCGCGGCGACCCGCTTCGCGCGCCGCATGGGACGGCCGCTGGAACTGCTGGTCGAGCGCAGCGAACGGATCGGCGGGCTGGACCTGTCACCGGGCGAGCCGCTGCAGGCGGACTGGCTCGAATTCGAGCGCCTGGTCAATGCCCAGGAACGGATGCGCGAACAACTGCAGGCCGCCGCAACGGAGCTGCAGCGGGCCCACGGCAGGCTCGAGGACCAGGTGGCCGAGCGCACCGAGGCCTTGTCGGACAAGCAGACCGAACTGGCAAACCAGTTGCTGTTCGTCCAGGTGCTGATCGACGCGGTGCCGAACCCGGTCTTCTACAAGGGCCCGGATGCGCGCTTCCTGGGTTGCAACCGGGCCTACGAGCAGGCCTTCGGCACGACGCGCGGCTTCCTGCTCGGCAAGACCGTGCTGGACCTGCCCTACCTGCCCACCGAGGCGCGCATCGCCTATCACGAAGAAGACGTGCGCACGATCGCCGAGGGCGCGACGGTGCACCGTGAGACGCGCATCCCGCTCGCGGACGGCCGCCAGCACGACACGCTGTACTGGGTCACCGGCTTCCGGCTGGCGAGCGGCGAGCCGGGCGGCCTGCTCGGCGTGATCGTGGACATCAGCGAACAAAAGGCCGCCGAGCGGGCGGCCCGGCTCGCCGAGGAGCGGGCCTCCGAGATGCTCGAGTCGAGCCCGATCGCAGTCGTCATCAACCGCCCCGACGGCACGCCGCTGTTCGCCAACCAGCGCGCCTGCGAGCTGGCCGGCGTCAGCCACGACGACTACCTGGCCCGCTCGGTGATCGGCTGGTTCCGCGATCCGGAGCAGGCGGCCCGGCTGCTGGCCCGGCTGCGCGACGGACAACCGGTGCGCGACCAGGAGGTGGCGCTGCTCGACAGTCGCGGCCAGCAGTTCTGGACGCTGCTGTCGATGGCGCTGATCGAAGTCCACGGCGCACCGGCCGTGATCAGCTGGACCTACGACATCACCGGCCGCAAGCAGGCCGAGCAGGAATTGCGCAAGCTCTCGCGTGCCGTCGAGCAGAGCCCGGCGATGGTCGTGATCAGCGATTCCGAAGGCGTCATCGAGTACGCCAACCCGCGCTACTGCCGGCTCGCCGGCCAGACGCCCGAGGCTCTCGCCGGCAGCCGCCCGGCGCTGCAGGACGAGACCGGGGCGGCGCTGGACTTCGTCGCGCCGATGAAGAGCGCGCTGGCCGGCGGCGAGGTCTGGCGCAGCGAGTGCCGCCTCGCCGGCGCCAGCGACGCATCACGCTGGGTCGCGGTGACGGTCAGCGGCCTGCTCGACAACCGGGGCGGGCTGCGCCAGTGCGTGTGGGTGCTGGAAGACGTGACCGCCCGGCGCGAGGCCAACCGGGCGCTGGCCGAAGCCAAGCGCCTGGCCGAGGACGCCGCCGAGGCCAAGGCGCGCTTCCTGGCCAACGTGAGCCACGAGATCCGCACGCCGATGAACGCCATCATCGGCCTCTCCCGGCTGGCGCTCGGCTCGGGCCTGGACGGCCAGCAGCGCGACTACGTCGGCAAGATCCACGCCGCCGGCTGCAGCCTGCTCTCGCTGATCAACGACATCCTCGACTTCTCCCGCATCGAGGCCGGCAAGCTGACGCTGGAGCGGCAGGAGTTCATGCTCGACGAGATGCTGGAGACCGTCGTCACCTTCGTCGGCCAGCGGGCGGAGGAAAAGGGATTGGAATTCCTGCTCGAGGTGTCGCCCGAGGTGCCGCGGCGGCTGCTCGGCGATCCGCTGCGGCTGGGCCAGATCCTGACCAACCTGGTCGGCAACGCGATCAAGTTCACCGAGCACGGCGAGGTCCGCGTCGCGATCAGCTGCGGCCGGCGCGAGGCGCAGCGGCAGGAGCTGTGCTTCGCGGTCAGCGACACCGGCATCGGCATCGCGCCGGAACAGGAAAAGCGGCTGTTCGAGGCCTTCTCGCAGGGCGACAGCTCGACCACGCGACGCTTCGGCGGCAGCGGGCTGGGGCTGTCGATCGCGCGCCAGCTGGTCGAGATGATGGACGGCGGCATCAGCGTCCAGAGCACGCCGCAACAGGGCAGTTGCTTCCGCTTCAACGCCTGGTTCGGCATCGTCCATGAGGAGGCGCGCCAGCGCCGGCTACCGGGCGTGCTGGCCCAGCTCAGGGTGCTGGTGGTGGACGACCATCCGAGCGCCCGCGAAGTGCTGCTGTCGCTGCTGGCCGGACTGAGTTTGCGGGCCGATGCGGCCGCCTCGGCCGGCGAAGGGCTCGCCGCGGTGCGCAATGCGGCGGCCGCCGACCCCTACGGCCTGGTGCTGATGGACATGCGCATGCCCGGCATGGACGGCATCGAGGCCACCCGCCGCTTGAAGGCGGACCGCAGCCTGAGCGACGTCCCGTCGGTGATCATGATCTCGGCCTTCGGTGATCCGACGGCCGAGGAGGCGGCGGTCGAGGCCGGCGCGGACGGCTTCCTGCACAAGCCGTTGACCTCTTCGACGCTGCTCGACAGCGTGATGAACGTGTTCGGCGCCGGCGCCATCGTGAATTCGCTGCCCGCCGACGATCGCGCGCCGGAGCTGGCGGGACTGCGCGTACTGCTGGTCGAGGACAACGAGATCAATCGCCAGGTGGCGCAGGAGACCCTGGCCCGCGCCGGCATCGAAGTGCGCTGCGCCGGCGACGGCCGGCAGGCGATCGAGCTGCTGGAAGCCGATCCGGACTTCTGCCAGGTCGTGCTGATGGACTTGCAGATGCCGGAAATGGACGGCTTCGAAGCCACCCGGCGATTGCGCGCCGAGGCGCGCTTCGAGTCGCTGCCGATCGTCGCGATGACCGCCCACGCGATGGCCGAGGAACGCCGGCGCTGCCTCGAGGCGGGCATGAACGAGCACGTGCCGAAGCCGATCGAGCCGCGCCAGCTGTTCGAGGTGCTGGCCCGCGTCAGTGGCCGTGGGGCCGACGCCGCGGCAACGGCGGCCGACGAGTGGCCGGGACTGAACGTGGTGGCCGCGCTGCGCCGGCTGGGGGGCGACCGCGACTCCTACCTGTCGCTGCTGAGGCGCTTCGCGAGCGGCCACGGCGACGCCGCGGAGAAGCTGCAAGGCGCGCTGGCCGACGGAGATCTGCGGCGGGCCGGCCACCTGGCCCACGAGTTGCGCGGCGCCTCGGCCAGCATCGGCGCCACCGCGCTCGCCGAGGCGGCCGGCCGGCTGGAGCGTGCGCTACGGCAAAACGATGGCTTCGAGGCCGCGTTGGGCGCATTGGAGGCGCCGTTGCAGAGGCTGCTCGAGACCTTGCGCGAAAGACTGCCGGCCGGCCCGGCGGAAGCACCGCCGCCGGCCGGCAACGGCGGCGGAGAGTCGCCTGAAGCAATGCAACGGCTGGCGGCGCTGCTCGCCAGCGCCGACGGTGAAGCGCCGGGGCTGTTTCGCCGCTTGCGAGGTGATATGGTTCAAACATACGACGCCCAATCGATCGGCATACTGGCCGAGCAGATCCAGAACTACGATTTCGGCGCGGCCAGGGAGACGCTCGAAGCACTGCTGCACAACGGGAAGACCGCCGGGGATACGCCATGACACCAAGCCTTTCGCAGGAAAACGGCCAGCCGACGATACTGGTGGTGGACGATGCGCCGGATTCGATCGAGCCGATCGTCCGCTGCCTGCACGCCGGCGGCTATCGCACCCGCATCGCGAACTCGGGCGAACGCGGCCTGGCGTTGGCCTGTGCGCTGCCGAAGCCGGACCTGATCCTGCTCGACGTGATGATGCCGGGGCTGAACGGCTACGCGGTGTGCGAGCAGCTGAAGGCCGACCGGGAGACGGCCGGCATCCCGGTGATCTTCCTGACGGTACGCAACGACGAGTGCGACGAGCAGCGCGGCTTCGACGCCGGCGCGGTGGACTACATCACCAAGCCGATCAGCCCGCCGATCGTGCTGACCCGGGTGCGCACCCATCTGACGATGAAGGGCGCCAGCGATTTCCTGCGCGACCGCAACGCCTACCTGGAGCGCGAGGTGGATCGCCGCACGCGCGAGGTCGGCATCATCCAGGACGCCACCATCATGGCGATGGCGTCGCTGGCCGAGACGCGCGATGCCGAGACCGGCAACCACATCCGCCGCACGCAGAAATACGTCCAGACGCTGGCCGAGCACCTGCGCGAGCATGCGCGCTTCGGTCCGGTGCTGTCCGACGAGAACATCCACCTGATCTACAAGTCCGCGCCGCTGCACGACATCGGCAAGGTCGGCATTCCGGACCGCATCCTGCTCAAGCCCGCCAAGCTCGACGCCGGCGAGTTCGAGATCATCAAGCGCCATCCCACGCTGGGCCGGCAGGCGATCGTCGCGGCCGAGCGCACACTCGGGCTGTCGGTCACGTTTCTGCGCTTCGCCAAGGAGATCGCCGGCTCCCACCACGAGAAGTGGGACGGCAGCGGCTACCCCGAGGGCCTCGCCGGCAACGAGATCCCGATCTCGGCACGGCTGATGGCGATCGCCGACGTCTATGACGCGCTGATCAGCGAGCGGGTGTACAAGAAGGCCTTCAGCCACGAGGCGGCGGTCGAATTGATCCGCGCCGGCCGCGGCAGCCATTTCGACCCGGACGTGGCCGACGCCTTCCTGGCGCTCGAACGACGCTTCAACGACATCGCACGCCGCTACGCCGACCCGCAGGCCGACCTGGACGCCCAGCGCGAGCGGCTGCGGCTGGTCTTCGGCGAGCGCGGCTGAACGCGGGCCGGCCGTCGCTCAGCCGCACAGCCTCGGCAGCAACGGTTCGGCCATCGCGCCGACCTGTTCGCGCAGCGCCAGGATGTGGTCCTGCCAGTAGCGCCCGCCGGCGAACCACGGGAAGGCGGCCGGGAAAGCCGGATCGGCCCAGCGGCGCGCCAACCAGGCGGCGTAGTGCAGCAGGCGCAGCGTGCGCAAGGCCTCGACCAGGTGCAGCTCGCGGTATTCGAACGAGGCGAAGGTCTCGTAGCCTTCGACGACATGATCTAACTGGCGCGCCATGCTGTGCTCGTCGCCCGACAGCAGCATCCACAGATCCTGCACCGCGGGCCCGCTGCGGGCATCGTCGAAGTCGACGAAATGCGGCCCGTCCGGCGTCCACAGCAGGTTGCCGGCATGGCAGTCGCCGTGCAGCCGTATCGTCGCCACTTCGCCGGCGCGCTGCCGGCATTCGTGCACCGCTTCGAGCGCCTGCTCGGCGATCGTGCGCCACGGCGTTTCCAGTTCCGGCGGCAGGAAACCGCTCTCCAGAATAAA
>JBNLET010000048.1:0-5999 GCA_050305135.1 Rhodocyclaceae bacterium
TCGCAGCCGATCACCGCGTTGGCCTCGCCGGCGGCGACCCGGGCGGCATGGATGTCCTCGGCCCGGTTGGCGATCTTGACGTGCGACCACACCGCGCCGCCCTTCTGCGCCAGGCCGGCCATGTCGAGCACCGACACGCCCTTGCCTTCCAGGTGGGCGGCCATGCCGAGCAGGGCGCCGATCGTGACCACGCCGGTACCGCCGACGCCGGTGACGAGGATCCCCCACGGTGCCGCGGTGGTCGGCAGGATCGGCTCGGGCAGCGTGTCGAACGCGTCGCTCGCGCCGCCGGCCGCCTTGCCCTTCCTGAGCCGGCCGCCCTCGACCGTGACGAAGCTCGGGCAGAAGCCCTTCACGCAGCTCATGTCCTTGTTGCAGGCCGACTGGTCGATCGCGCGCTTGCGGCCGAACTCGGTCTCCAGCGCCACCACCGACATGCAGTTGGACTTGTCGGAACAGTCGCCGCAGCCCTCGCAGACGTGCTCGTTGATCACCGCGCGCACGGCCGGATCCGGCATCTTGCCGCGCTTCCTGCGGCGGCGCTTCTCGGCCGCGCAGGTCTGATCAAAGATGATCGCGCTGACGCCCGGCGCCTCGCGCAGCTCGCGCTGGATCGCGTCCATCTCGTCGCGGTGGCGGATCGGCGTGCCGTGGGGCAGGTCGGCCGGGCCGTAGGCGCGCGGCGTGCCGTCATTGACGACGACGATGTTGTGCACGCCCTCGGCGGCGATCTGGCGCGCGATGGTCGGCACGTCGAGCGGACCGTCGTGGGGCTGGCCGCCGGTCATCGCAACTGCGTCGTTGTAGAGGATCTTGTAGGTCAAATTGACGCCGGCTGAAACTGCGGCGCGGATCGCCAGGATGCCGGAGTGCATGTAGGTGCCGTCGCCGAGGTTGGCGAAGACGTGCCTGGTCGCCGTGAAGGGCGCCTGGCCGACCCAGGGCACGCCCTCGCCGCCCATCTGGCAGAAGGTCTGGGTCGATTCGGGCGACAGCCAGGTGGCCATGTAGTGGCAGCCGATGCCGGCGATCGCGCGCGAGCCGTCCGGCACCTTGGTCGAGGTGTTGTGCGGGCAGCCGGAGCAGTAGTGGGGTACGCGCTGGATCGACAGCCGCGGCTTGGCAAGCGCCGCCTCCTTGGCGTCGAGGAAGGCCAGCCGCGCCTTGACGCGGTCCGAGGTGTGGAAGCGGGCGATGCGCGCCGCGATCACGCGGGCGATCATCGCCGGCGTCAGGTCGCTGGCGGCCGGCAACTGCCAGTCGCCGTGCGGGCGCGACCACTCGCCCTTGTCGTCGAACTTGCCGATCACGCGCGGGCGCACGTCCTCCTTCCAGTTGTAGAGCTCTTCCTTCAACTGGTACTCGAGGAACTGGCGCTTCTCCTCGACCACCAGGATCTCGTCCAGGCCCTCGGCGAACTCGCGCACGCCCTCCGGCTCGAGCGGCCACACCATGCCGACCTTGTACAGCCGGATGCCGATCTCGGCGGCGCGCCGTTCGTCGATGCCGAGGTCGTCGAGCGCCTGGCGCACGTCCAGGTAGCTCTTGCCGGCGGTGATGATGCCGAGCTTGGCCTGCGGGCTGTCGATGACCGTGCGGTTCAGCTTGTTCACGCGGCAGTAGGCCAGCGCGGCGTAGAGCTTGTGGTGCATCAGCCGCTCTTCCTGCACCAGCGGCGGATCCGGCCAGCGCAGATTGAGGCCGCCCGAGGGCAGGGGGAATTCGTCCTGGCTCGGGATCCGCGTCTCGACCTTGTACGGGTCCACGTCCACCGAGGCCGAGGTCTCGACCGTGTCGGTCAGCGCCTTGAACGCCACCCAGCAGCCCGAGTAGCGCGACATCGCGAAGCCGTGCAGGCCGTACTTCAGGTAGTCCTGGATGCCGGCCGGCGCCAGCACCGGCATCATCACCGCCTTGAAGACGTGCTCGGTCTGGTGCGGCAGCGTCGAGCTCTTGGCGCCGTGGTCGTCGCCGGCGATCACCAGCACGCCGCCATGCTTCGAGGTGCCGGCGGCATTGGCGTGGCGGAACACGTCGCCGCTGCGATCCACGCCCGGCCCCTTGCCGTACCAGATCGAGAACACGCCGTCGTAGAGCGCGTTCTTGTCCAGGTTGACCTGCTGGGTGCCCCACACCGAGGTGGCGGCGAGGTCCTCGTTCAGTCCGGGCTGAAAACGGATGTGATGCGGTTGCAGGTGCTGCTTCGCCTTGTCGAACTCCTGGTCCACGTTGCCGAGCGGCGAGCCGCGGTAGCCGGTGACGAAGCCGGCGGTGTTCAGGCCGGCGCGCTGGTCGCGCAGCCGCTGCATGATCGGCAGGCGCACCAGCGCCTGGATGCCGGTCATGTAGGCACGGCCGGTCTCGAGCGTGTATTTGTCCGCCAGGCGGACTGCGGGAAGGGTCTTTGCCATGGTCTGGTCGTGGGCCCGCTGCGACGTGTCCGGCGCTTGTGGCACCGGCCGCCGCAGGGCGGCCGCTCTCCTTGCTGGTGGTTGGGGGGTCAGATGCTGTTGATGAAGACGATCAGCACGCCGAGCGGCGCCACGAAGCGGGCTACCAGGCTCCAGATCCGGAAGCCGTTGTCGCCCAGGCGCAGATCCTCCTGCACGCTGCGGCGGTCGAGGCACCAGGCGACGAACAGGATCGCGCCGAGGCCGGTCAGCGGCAGCAGGAACTTGCTGGTCAGCTTGTCGAGCAGGTCGAAGATGTTGTTGCCGAGGATCGTCACCTCGCTCCAGGCATTGAAGGACAGCAGCGCAGCGATGCCGAGCGCCCATACCGCCAAGCCGGTGGCAAGCGTCGCGCCGAGCCGCGACAGCGGCGTGCGCTCCTCGACGAATTCCACCGCCGGCTCGAGCAGCGAGATGGCCGAGGTGATCGCCGCGAACACCAGCAGCGCGAAGAACAGCACGCCCAGCACGCCGCCGCCGCTGATGCTGCCGAAGGCCAGCGGCAGCGTGACGAACACCAGGCCCGGACCGGCAGCCGCGTCGAGGCCGTTGGCGAATACGATCGGGAAGATCGCCAGACCGGCGAACAGCGCGATGACGGTGTCGGCGACGGCCACCGTGCCGGCCGCGCGCAACAGATTCACCTCCTTGCCGAGGTAGGAGCCGTAGGCCATCATCACGCCCATGCCGAGCGACAGCGTGAAGAAGGCGTGGCCCAGCGCCGCCAGCAGCACCTCGCCGGTCAGCTTGCTCCAGTCGGGGGAGAACAGATAGGACACCGCGGCACCGAAGCCGTCGGTGCTGACGCCGTAGCCGACCAGCACCAGCAGGATCACGCCCAGCGCCGGCATCAGCAGTTTCGAGGCGCGCTCGAGGCCGCCCGCGACGCCCTTGGCGACGACCGCGATCGTCAGCACCATGAACAACGTGTGCCACATCAGCAGTTGTCCCGGATCGGCCAGCAGGCCGTTGAACAGCGCGCCGGCCGCGTCCTTGTCGATACCCGCGAAGCCACCGCCGAAGGCGTCGCCCAGGTAGGCCAGCGCCCAGCCGCCGATCACGCTGTAAAAGGCGAGAATCAGGAAGCCCGCCAGCGTGCCGCTGACGCCGATCGCCACCCAGGCCTTGCTGCGGCCGTTGGCGCGGGCCAGCTCGGCCATCGTGTTCACCGGGTTCTTCTGGCCGCGCCGGCCGATCAGCCATTCGGCCGCGATGATCGGCAGGCCGATCAGCGCGATGCAGGCCAGGTAGACCAGCACGAAGGCCGCGCCGCCGCTCTGGCCCACCATGTAAGGGAATTTCCAGACGTTGCCGAGGCCGACCGCCGAGCCGACCGCGGCGATGATGAAGCCCATGCGCGACGACCAGTGCTCATGCACCTTGCCCGCGACCGCGCCGGCGGCGCCCTGAACCATCGAAACTGCCATTGGATCTCCTCCAGTTCTGTTGGCCCCGGTCGGGGCCGTTGCGGCGGAGACGGAAACGGACTGCGGGCGCATTTTGGGCGCACGCCGGTCTCATCCACGAAAGGCAGTCTCCACCCCGTCTTTTGATTCGCCGGTGTTCGTGGGGCACCGGCGCTGAGGAGAAATCTTAGAGGTGGGCACTGGGGCGGTTATTGCACGCTGCTGCACGGATTGGCGCTGGTTGGGGCAGATTCGTCTGCGCTTTCCGGATATCCTTTCGGATTCTTGCGCAGACACCATAATGGGGTGTCGGGCCGCCAGCGCCGGGGCCCGATCGACACCGCCAGCGAGACGCCATGGACCGCACCGATCGCACGATCCTCGAACTGCTGCAGCAGGACGCGCGCATCAGCGTCGCCGACCTGGCCGAGCGTGTTTCCTTGACCTCCTCGCCGTGCTGGCGCCGCGTCAAGGCGCTCGAGCAATCGGGCCTGATCCGCGGCTATCACGCCGACCTGGACGCGCGCCGGCTGGGCTACGGCGTCACCGCCTACGTCAGCGTGATGCTGGAGCACCACCGCGCCGACCTGGAGGAGCGCTTCGAGAAAGCCGTGCTCGGCGTGCCGGCGATCGTCGCCTGCCACGTGGTGTCGGGCCGCTACGACCTGATGCTGGAGGTGGTGGCGCCGGACCTGGAGGCCTTCGGCGAACTGCTGCAGAACGTGCTGCGCACGCTGCCCGGCGTCAAGGAGCTCTACACCAGCTTCGCGCTGCGCACCGTCAAGGGCGGGCGGCAGCTGCCGGTGCCCTGAAGCGTCCGGCGCTCAGCGCCTGGCGAGCCGCAATCCGCACTCCAGGTGGTGCGTGTAGGGAAACTGGTCGAAGGCCGCCGCCGTGGCGATGCGGTGGCTGCGCTCGAGCGACGCCAGGTTGTCGCGCAGCGTCTCGGGGTTGCAGGAGATGTAGAGGATGTTGTCGAAGCCGGCCGCCAGTTCCAGCGTGGCGGCGTCCAGTCCGCCGCGCGGCGGATCCACGAACAGCGTCGAGAAGCGGTAGCCGGCGAGATCCACGTCCTGCATGCGGCGATACTCGCGCCCGCCGGCCAGCGCGTCGCTGATCTCGTCGCTCGACATGCGCACCATCGCCACGTTGCGCACCCCGTTGGCGGCCAGGTTGTCGTGCGCCGCGCGCACCGAGGACTTGCTGACCTCGGTCGCCAGCACGCGGCCGAACAGCGGCGCCAGTGCTACCGTGAAGTTGCCGTTGCCGCAATACAGTTCGAGCAGGTCGCCGCCCAGCCCGCTCGCCTGCCCTCGCGCCCAGCCGAGCATGCGGCAATTCACGCCGCCGTTCGGCTGCGTGAAGCTGCCCTCGATCTGGCGGTATTCGAGCCGGCGGCCGTCGAGTTCGAAGGCCTCCTGCACCCAGTCCCGCTCGAGTACGATCTTCTGCCCGCGGCTGCGGCCGATGAGCAGGGCGCCGAGGCGTCCGGCCAGTTCGCGCGCGGCATCTTCCCAGTCGGCGTCGAGCTTGCGGTGGTAGACCAGGCTGATCATCAGCTCGCCGCTCAGCGTGGCGAGGAATTCGAGCTGGAACAGCCGGCGCTTCAACACCTCGCTGGCATTCAGCGCCTCGCGCAGCGGCGTCATCGCGCGCGCGATCGGCTCGGCGGCCGGCGGGAAGTCGTCGAGTAGCACCGGCTTCTTCGGCTCGGCCGGGTCGAACATCGCGTAATGCACTTCGCCGGCCACGTGCCAGATGCGGAACTCGGCCCGCAACCGGTAACCGAGCGGCGCCGATTCGAAGACTTCCGGCTCCGGCATGGCGAAGCGGGCGAAGTCGGACTTGTAGCGGGCGATCTTGTCGCCGAGCTGGCCGGCGTACAGGGCAGGGTCGAAGACGGGAAGCGGCATCGGGGGCGATTCGGCGGCCGGCGGCGCGGCCGCCGCAGGATACGGCGGACTGCGGAATATACTGCGGCGCTCCGCGTCCGCAAACCTCGCCGCTAGACCTTGCGATAGATCTCGGCGCCGCCCTCGACGAACTCGACGGCCTTCTGCTGCATGCCGGCCTCGATCGCCTGTTCGTCGCCGATGCCCTGCCTGGCGGCGAACTCGCGCACCTCCTGGGTGATCTTCATCGA
>JBNLET010000049.1:0-6726 GCA_050305135.1 Rhodocyclaceae bacterium
GTGCACATCGTCTGCCAGCTCGGTGCCGGGCCGGGTGCGGGCGTAGGGGCCGATCACGCAGGCCTCGCCCATCACCGTGTCCTCGATGTGGGAGAACGGCGCCAGCCGGGTGCCGGCGCCGAGGCGGGCGTTGCACACGACGCAGTTGGCGCCGACGCGCACGCCGTCGGCCAGCTCGACCTCGCCTTCGAAGACGCAGTTCACGTCGATCTCGACGTCGCGGCCGCAGTCGAGCGTACCGCGCACGTCGAGGCGCGCCGGGTCGATCAGCGTCACGCCGGCGGCCATCAACCGCTCGGCGACGCGCCGCTGGTGGATGCGCTCCAGCTCGGCGAGCTGGGCCTTGTTGTTGACGCCGAGCGTCTCGGCCACCTGCTCAGGCTGCTCGGCCACCACCTCGACGCCGGCCGCCACCGCCATGCCGATGATGTCGGTCAGGTAGTACTCGCCTTGCGCGTTGTCGTTGGAGAGCGCCGCCACCCACTGCGCCAGCTGGGCCTGCGGCGCGACCAGGATGCCGGTATTCACCTCGCGGATGCGGCATTCCTCGATGCTGGCGTCCTTCTGCTCGACGATGCGCAGGATACGGCCGGCGGCGTCGCGCACGATGCGGCCATAGCCGGTGGGGTCGTCCAGCTCGACGGTCAGCAGCGCCAGCCGGTCGTTGCCGGCCGCCTGCACCAGGCGCGACAGCGTCGCGGCGCCGATCAGCGGTACGTCGCCGTACAGCACCAGCGCCATGCCCTGGCCGCACAGCTGCGGCAACGCCTGCTGCACGGCGTGGCCGGTGCCGAGCTGGGGCTCCTGCAGCGCCCAGGCCAGGTCCGGCGCGTCGAGCCGTTCGCGCACCAGCTCGCCGCCATGGCCATGCACGACGCAGATGCGTGCGGCCTGCAGCGTGCGGGCGGTTGCGAGGACGCGGGCCAGCATCGGCTGGCCGGCCAGAGGCTGGAGTACCTTGGGCAGCGCGGAGTTCATCCGCGTACCCTTGCCTGCCGCGAGAACGATGACTTCCATGGAGTGGGCTGTTCGGCTGGAGACCGGCGGATTCTAGCATCCGGGCATGGCGGCCCGCCGCGGCACATGTCGCACTCGGGCCCCATGGCGCAGCGGGTGTTGCAATGCAAGAATTTTTTCGCGCAATTCAAGATCGCAATACAAGAGACGATAATATCGCCCTGTTGCGACGCAAGATGAGAGCCTCCATGTACGCCCATCTGGACAAACAGTTCATCGAGAACAAGACCTACGACGAGATCGAGCTCGGGCAGCATGCCCGGCTGATCCGGACGCTCAAGCCGGACGACATCCATCTCTTCGCAGTGATGTCGGGCGACGTGAACCCGACCCACGTGGACCCCGAATTCGCCCGCTCGGGGCAGTTCCGCGAGGTGGTCGGCCACAGCATGTGGGGCAGCACGCTGATCTCCTCGGTGCTCGGCACCGAGTTCCCCGGCCCGGGCACCGTCTACGTTTCGCAAAGCCTGAACTTCTGGCGGCCGGTCGGCATCGGCGACACGCTGACCATCACGGTCACCTGCAAGGAAAAGTACGACCACAACCACCACATCGTGTTTGAGTGCCTGGCGGTCAACCAGGACGGCCTGAAGATCATCGACGGCAACGCCGAGGTGCAGGCACCGACCGAGAAGATCAAGCGCCACCGGGTGGCGCTGCCGGAGGTCACGATCTCCGACCGCGAGCTGCGCTACCACCACCTGGTGTCGATCACCCAGGGGCTGGAGCCGGTCCCGATCTCGGTCGCCCACCCGTGCGACGCCGAATCGCTGCGCGGCCCGCTGCAGGCCCGCGACGCCGGCCTGGTGATCCCGGTGCTGGTCGGGCCCGAAGCGCGCATCCGCGCGGTGGCCGAGGAGCAGGACCTGGACCTCTCCGGCGTGCGCATCATCGATACCGCCCACAGCCACGAGTCGGCCGAGGTGGCGGTGGCACTGGCGCGCAACGGCGAGACCGAGGCGCTGATGAAGGGCTCGCTGCACACCGACGAGCTGATGAGCGAGGTGGTGTCGAAGAGCACCGGCCTGCGCACCGAGCGGCGCCTGTCGCACGTCTTCCTGGCCGACGTGCCGACCTACCCGCACCCGCTGATGATCACCGACGCGGCGATCAACATCGAGCCCAACCTCGACGACAAGGCGGACATCATCCAGAACGCCATCGACCTGGCGCTGATGCTCGGCCTGGCCGAACCGAAGGTGGCGATCCTGTCGGCGGTCGAGACGGTGACCTCGAAGATCCGCTCGACCATCGATGCCGCGGCGCTGTGCAAGATGGCCGACCGCGGCCAGATCAGGGGCGGCCTGCTGGACGGGCCGCTGGCCTTCGACAACGCCGTCTCGCTGGTGGCCGCCAAGACCAAGGGCATCCGCTCGGCGGTGGCCGGCAACGCCGACATCCTGGTGGTACCGGACCTGGAGTCCGGCAACATGGTGGCCAAGCAGCTCGAATACCTGGCCGAGGCACTGATGGCCGGCGTGGTCCTGGGCGCCAAGGTGCCGATCGTGCTGACCAGCCGCGCCGACACCGCCGAAACCCGCGCCGCCTCGTGCGCGATCGCCCAGCTGATGGCCCACAAGCGGCGCGGAGGACTGCTGCCGTGAAGGCCGTGCTGGTCCTGAACGCGGGCTCGTCGAGCCTGAAGTTCGCCCTCTTTCCGATCAACGGCGCACTGGCCGGCAAGCCGGCCCTGTCCGGCCAGGTGGAAGGCATCGGCGCCGAGCCGCACCTGCTGGCGCGCGATGCCGACGGCGCCCGCTACGACGAGGCCGTCGAGACCGGCGACGAAGCGGGCCAGACCGCCCAGCACCGCGCCTCGCTGGCCCACCTGTTCGACTGGCTGGCGCGCCACAACCCGAACCTCGACATCGTCGCCGCCGGCCACCGGGTGGTGCATGGCGGCGAGACCTTCAGCGCGCCGACCCGCCTCGACCGCGAGGTGCTGACCCGGCTCGACGCCTTCGTGCCGCTGGCGCCGCTGCACCAGCCGCACAACCTGCGCGCGATCCGCTCGCTGGCCGAGCTGATGCCGGCGATACCCCAGGTGGCCTGCTTCGACACCGCCTTCCACCGCAGCCTGCCGCGGCTGGCGCAGATGTTCGCGCTGCCGCGCGCGCTCACCGACGAGGGGGTCAAGCGCTACGGCTTCCATGGCCTGTCGTACGAATACGTCAGCCGCCAGCTGCCGGAGCTGATCGGCGACAAGGCCGGCGGCCCGGTGATCATCGCCCACCTGGGCAACGGCTCGTCGATGTGCGCGCTGCGCGGCGGCAAGAGCATCGCCTCGTCGATGGGCTTTACGGCCGTGGACGGGCTGGTGATGGGCACCCGCAGCGGCAACCTGGATCCGGGCGTGCTGCTGTACCTGATGGAGCACAAGGGCATGGACGCCGACAGCCTGACCACGCTGCTGTACAAGCAGTCGGGCCTGCTCGGCGTCTCCGGCATCTCGCAGGACATGCGCGAGCTGCTCGAATCCGACACGCCGGCGGCGCGCGAGGCGGTGGACCTGTACTGCTACCGGGCCGCGCGCGAGATCGGCTCGCTGGCCGCAGCCGCCGGCGGGCTGGATGCGCTGGTATTCACCGGCGGCATCGGCGAGCACGCGGCGCCGGTGCGCAGCCGCGTCTGCGCGCTGTCGGCCTGGCTCGGCGTCGAGCTGGACGCCGCCGCCAACGCCCGCAGCGAGCTGCGGCTGTCGTCGGGAGCCAGCCGGGTCGAAGTGCTGGCGGTGTCGACCAACGAGGAATGGATGATCGCCCACCACACGGTGCTGCTGCTGGGTCTCTGATCGCCCAATCGAAGGGGTACAGTCGGCCCCGACCGACTGACCACTCCGTCAAGCGGGCTTTCCTTCGCCTCCCTTGCATTGAACACCGGCCGGAGCGACCGACCCCATCCCCTTCCCGGCCTCCCCCTTGAAGGGGGAGGGGCGCGAGGGCCGACGCCGACCTTCTCCCTCCCCTTCAAGGGGAGGGTTGGGGTGGGGATGGGGTGTCACGAAGCGTGCTCCGCGCCGGCCGAGCGGGCAGGCTGTGCAATGCCTGCCCTTCGGGCTGGGGTGGGGATGGGGTTGATGTGGCGCGAAAAGGCCGAACGCGACCTGGCAGTCGGTGCGTTCGAGGCGTTCGTGCTCAGAATGGCAGCCGCCGCCGCGGCAGCGCATTGGCCGCGTCCTTCGCTTCGCTGCCGGGCGCGTCTGCCTTGCGCGGTTTGCGCACCTGGTTGGCCGCCTCGTTCGCGAAGCGCACCTTGCCGTGCAGCACGCAGCCGCGCATGCCGGGGTCGCAGCGGGCACCGGCCACCTTCTGGCAGACGCCGTCCAGGTCGTGGGGGCAGCTCCAGGCACTCATCTCGCACTCCCTGTGGTTCGCCACGCCAGAATAGCGCCGGCGCGGCGACCGGTCGACGAAAAGGCCCGCCGGCAGGCGGGCCCTCGAACGGCGCGGCGCGCCTCAGTTGGCCTCGGCTTCGGCCAGTGCCAGCTTCTGCTCGCGCAGCTCGGCGTATTCGTCCTCGAAGAAGAACTTCGGCTCGCCGAAGGCCGGTTCGAGCTGGTCGAGCCAGGTGGCCTCGGCATCGAACTTGGCGAAGAACGGCCGCTGCACCCAGTCCGGATTGCGGCCCTGGATGAAGCGCAGCGCGAAGACCTTCTCGCCGCCGATCTCGGTCACGCCCTGGATCTCGACCTTGCCCGGACTGGCCGACATCGACGGGCCGCGCGCCGTGCGCGCCAGGCCGGAGACCCGCTGCATCGCCTCGCGGTAGATGTGCCAGGCACGCTCCAGCGGCACCTCGAAGTAGTTGCGCGCGCCGGTGTCGCGCTCGACGAACATGTAGTAGGGCACGATGCCGAGTTTGACCTGCATCTGCCACATCTTGGCCCACACCGCCGGATCGTCGTTGATGTGGCGGATCAGCGGGCCCTGGGCGCGGATCACGGCACCGGTGGCGCGAATACGGCGGATCGCCGAGCGGGCGGCCTCGGTGTCGAGTTCCTTCCAGTGGTTGTAGTGGGCCATGATGGCGACGTGCTTGCCGCCCTTGACCACGCGCTCGAGCAGCCGGATCAGTTCGTCGGAATCGGCCGAGGCGTGGAAGCGGTAGGGCCAGAAGGTCAGCGCCTTGGTACCGATCCGGATCGTCTGGATATGGTCGAAGTCCGGATGCAGCAGCGGCTCCAGGTAGGCCTGCAGGTGCTTGGTCTTCATCACCATCGGATCGCCACCGGTGAACAGCAGGTCGGTGACCTCTTTGTGGTCGCGCAGGTAGCCGTGCAGTTCCGAGGCCTCGGAGGCCGCGATGCGCAGCTCCTTGTCGCCGATGAACTGGGCCCAGCGGAAGCAGAACGTGCAGTAGCTGTGGCAGGTCTGCCCCTGGCTGGGGAAGAACAGCACCGTCTCCCGGTACTTGTGCTGCATGCCCTCGAGGCGCCGGCCGTCGGCGTCGCGCGGCATGTTCATCTCCATCTGGTCGGCCGGATGGGGATTGAGCTCGTGGCGGATTTCGGTCGCTACCCGCTCGACCTCGGCCTTGTCGGCCCCGCTGCGCAACAGCCCGGCGATACGGTCGAAATGTTCCGGCGCCAGCATGCCGCGCTGCGGGAACGTGAGCTGGAAGATCGGATCGGCCGGGATGTTGTTCCAGTCGATCAGCTCGTCGATGACGTACTTGTTGACCCTGAAGGGCAGGACGGTCGAGACGACTTGCATCTCGAACCTCATCGCTTGCGGCAAGCGGGCAATCTGCTCGATCTTGTCCAGGTCGCGCTGAGTGAACACCTTGAACGGCACCACCCAGTCCTGCTCCTCGACGGTCTTGAGCGCCCACTGGCGCTGCACTCCTCCTCGTGACTGCGGACTCATATCTATACACCTCCTGGCGTGAGGCAGGGCTCTTGTCCCTGCATTGCAGAAACCGGCGCGGAACTTGTCTGCGGGGTGCAGGCCGGGATCTGCCGGGGCGGGATTCACGGTCTCTCCAAGGTGGGAAGTGCGCAGGAAGCGCGGGTAGAGCCGTGTTCCGATTCTGGCGCCGCTTGGGGGTTGCGATCGCCGTCCGGCCCGTGGGCCAGACGCTTAATTATATTCGCAGCAACACATTTAAGCAAAGTTACGGCGCGCGCAACGCCGCACCGGGCGTGACCGATACCGCGCCTCGGAGCACGGCGCCGGCACGCTGGCGGCAGGGTCGCAGCGCCCGGCCGGCTCCGGTGTGCTGGCTGTAGTCGGTGCTGAGTTCGAGTTCGTAGACGACGCCTTCGTCGGTGTCGGCCCGGCTGCCGTGGCCGGTGACGATGTCCACGGCACCGGGGCGGAACTGGCCGCCGGCCTTGACGATGAGTTGGCCGCCGGCGTCCACTTCGCCGCGCACGAGGCGGGAGCCCGAGCGGGTGCTGGCTTCGCCGTCGTCTTCCTTGCCGAGCGTGACGTGCGTGCTCTGCTGTGTGTCGTGGCGGTAGTCTTCCAGCGCGCCACCGAGCGCCACGTCGCCACCGGCCTCGATCGCGACGTCGCCGCCGGCCGGCAGCGTGCTGCCGACGGCGTGGGTGTCGTAGTCGCTGCTGTTGTCCTTGGCGCGCTGGGTGCTGTGCCCACCGCCATGCACGCGCCCATCCGAGGTGGCGACAAAGGTGCCGAAGTGGCTCTCCCGGTGCTCGGCGAAACCGGCCTCGCTGTCGAAGGCGGCTTCGAGCGTGACCAAGCCGCC
>JBNLET010000050.1:0-4232 GCA_050305135.1 Rhodocyclaceae bacterium
CAAGACCGTCATCGCCTCGACCCACGACGCCTATGGCGAGGTCGTCGAGCCGTGGATCGAGGCCTATGCCGAGCACGGCCGGGTGGTCAATTCCGGCCGCTACGACGGCATGCGCTCGAGCGAGGCGATCGACGCGATCGCCGCCGACCTGGACGGCAAGGGCCTCGGCGCGAAGCGCGTGCAGTACCGCCTGCGCGACTGGGGCATCTCGCGCCAGCGCTACTGGGGCTGCCCGGTGCCGATGATCTACTGCGAGAGCTGCGGCGACGTGCCGGTGCCGGACGAGCAACTGCCGGTGGTGCTGCCGGAGAACGTCGAGCTCACCGGCCGCGGCTCGCCGCTGGCCCGGATGCCGGAGTTCTACCAGTGCGACTGCCCGCAATGCGGACAGCCCGCCCGGCGCGAGACCGACACGATGGACACCTTCGTCGAGTCGTCCTGGTATTTCCTGCGCGACGCCTGCGCCGACAACGACCGGGCGATGTTCGATGCGCGCGTCGATCACTGGGCGCCGGTGGACCAGTACGTCGGCGGCATCGAGCACGCCATCCTGCACCTGTTGTACTCGCGCTTCTTCACCCGCGCGATGCGCGACCAGGGCCTCACCACGGTGACCGAACCCTTCACCCGCCTGCTGACCCAGGGCATGGTGGTAGCCGAGACCTACTACCGCGACGACGCCGGCAAGAAGCACTGGATCAATCCGGCCGACGTGACCGTGGAGCGCGACGACAAGGGCCGCATCGTAGCCGCCAGCCTGGCCGCCGACGGCCAGCCGGTGATGATCGGCGGCACCGAGAAGATGGCCAAGTCGAAGAACAACGGCGTGGACCCGCAGGCCTTGGTGGACCGCTACGGCGCCGACACCGCCCGCTTCTTCATCATCTTCGCGGCACCGCCGGACCAGCAGCTGGAATGGTCGGATTCCGGCGTCGAGGGCGCGTTCCGCTTCCTCAAGCGGGTGTGGGCCTACGGTCACCGGTTCGTCGAATCGATCCGGCCGGCGCTGGGCGGCGACGGCGGCAAGCCGGAGGATATCGAGCTGCCCGCCGCGCTGGCCGAGGCGCGGCGTGAAATCCACCTGTGCCTGAAACAGGCCGACTACGACTTCGGCAAGCACCAGTTCAATACCGTCGCCTCGGCGACGATGAAGATCCTCAATGCGCTCGAGAAGGCACCCGAGGACGTCGCCGCCGCTCACGCCGCCGTCGCCGAGGAAGGCTTCTCGATCCTGCTGCGCCTGCTGGCGCCGATCACGCCGCACATCACCCACGCGCTGTGGGGCGAATGCGGTTTCGCCGGCGAGGTGCTCGACGCGCCCTGGCCGGAAGCGTCCGAGGCCGCACTGAAGCAGGAGCGCATCGAGCTGATGGTGCAGATCAACGGCAAGCTGCGCGGCTCGGTGCAGGTGGCCGCGGACGCCGCGCGGGCCGACATCGAAGGCACCGCGCTGGCCAGCGACGCGGCACGGAAGTTCATGGACGGCAAGCCTGCCAGGAAGGTCATCGTCGTGCCGGGCCGCCTGGTCAACATCGTCTGCTGAGGACGATCCGATGCGCTTCTTGCACCTGGCCGCAACGATCCTGTGCCTGCTCGCGCTGTCGGGCTGCTCGAGCCGCAACTGGTACGAGGGCCTGCGCCAAAGCGAGCAGATGCGCCAGGCACGCAGCCCCGGCGAGCCGGCGAGGACCGCACCCGACGTCGACTACGACGCCTACCAGGGCGAACGGCGTCGGCTCGAAGGAGCGGCACAGTGACAGGCATCGACTCGCGTCGGCGCGAACTGCTGCTGGCGCTGGCCGCCGCCGCACTGGCCGGTGGCTGCGGCTTCCGGCTGCGCGGCCCGCGCCCGCTGCCGTTCGAGTCGCTGCGGATCAGCGGGCCGGTGGGCGGCGAGCTTCTGCGCCTGATCCGCCGCCGCATCGGCGACAGCGGCACGACCCGCATTGTCGAAGCGCGCGAAGAGGCCCAGGTGGAACTGGAACTGGTCGGCGCCGGCCGCGAAAAGAACATCATCGGCCTGTCCGGTGCCGGCAAGGTGCGCGAGTACGAGTTCGTGCAGACGCTGCGCTTCCGGCTGCTCGGCAAGGGCCGGCGCGAACTGGTGCCGCTGACCACGCTGTCGGCCAGCCGCGAGGCCACCTGGGACGATTCGGCGATCCTCGCCAAGGGCCAGGAGGAGGCGCTGCTGTACACCGACATGGAACAGGAACTGGTGCGGCAACTGCTGCGGCGGCTGGAAGCCGCCCCGACCAGCGGCTGAATGCCGACGCTGCGGCCCGAGCAACTGGTGACCCACCTCGCGGGTGAGCTGGCACCGCTCTACCTGCTGCACGGCAGCGCGCCGCTGCTGGTCGAGGAAGCCGCCGACGCGATCCGCGCCGCTGCCCGCCGGCAAGGCGTCGGCGAGCGCGAAATCCTGGTCGCGGGCCAGGGCTTCAAGTGGGAGCAATTGGCGCTCGCGATCGGCAATATGTCGCTGTTCGGCGATCGCAAGCTGGTGGACCTGCGCATTCCCAACGGCAAGCCCGGCAAGGAAGGCGGCGAGGCACTGCAGAAGCTCGCCGAGCGGCTCGAGCCGGGCGGCGACTGCGTGCTGATCTCGCTGCCGGAACTCGACTGGAGCGCGCGCAAGGCCGCCTGGTTCGCGGCGCTCGGCAGCTCGGCCGTGGCGCTGGAGCTGAACACCCCGTCGCGCGACCAGCTCCCGGCCTGGATCGCCAGCCGCCTGGCGCGCCAGCAACAACGCGCCACGGCCGACGCACTGGAATTCATCGCCGAGCACGTCGAGGGCAACCTGCTCGCCGCGCACCAGGAGATCGCCAAGCTCGGCCTGCTCTACCCGGCGGGCGATCTCGAGCTAGCGCAGGTGCGCGAGGCGGTGCTGAACGTCGCCCGCTACGATGTCGATGGCCTGCGCCTGGCGATGCTGGAAGGCGATCCGGGCCGCTGCGCGCGACTGCTCGACGGGCTGCGCGGCGAAGGCGAAGCGCCGCCGCTGATCCTGTGGACGCTGGCCGGCGACATCCGGGTGCTGGCCCGCCTGCGCGCGGCACTCGACGGCGGCGGCGCCGCGGCCGCGGTACTGAATGCCGAGCGGGTGTTCGAACCGCGCCGGCGGCAGGCCATCGAGCGCGCCGTGCGCCGCCTCGGCGCACGCCAGTTGCAGGCGGCGCTGCAGCACGCGGCGCGCATCGACCGCATCATCAAGGGGCTGGCGCCGGGCGAGGTATGGGACGAGTTCCTGCAGCTGATGCTGCGGCTGCGCCCGCGCGGCTGAGCGGCCGGCGCATGCAAAGCGCCTGCAATCAATGGTTTAATAGGGAATTCACGGCAAGCTCGCTATCCATGGACACCAAGCACTACATGCAGCAACTGGGGCGCCAAGCCCGCGCGGCCTCGCGCCTGATGGCCGCCGCCTCGACCGCCGCCAAGAACCAGGCACTGCTCGGCATCGCGGCCGAGATCCGCCAACGCAGCGCGCAACTGCTGGCCGCCAATGCACGCGATCTGGCGCAGGCGCGCGAGGACGGTCTCGAGGACGCGCTGCTCGATCGCCTGACGCTCACCGCGCGCGGCGTCGAATCGATGGCCGAAGGCCTGGAGCAGATCGCGACGCTGCCGGACCCGGTCGGCGAGATCAGCGACGTCAAGCGCCGCCCGTCCGGCATCCAGGTCGGTCACATGCGGGTTCCGCTCGGCGTCATCGGCATCATCTACGAAGCGCGCCCGAACGTCACCGCCGACGCCGCCGCGCTGTGCCTGAAGTCCGGCAACGCGGCGATCCTGCGCGGCGGCAAGGAGGCCCTCCATGCCAACCAGGCGATCGCCGCCTGCGTGCGCAGCGGGCTGGAGGCCGCCGGCCTGCCGGCCGCCGCGGTACAGGTGGTCGACACCACCGACCGCGCCGCGGTCGGCGAACTGATCACGATGCCGGAGTTCGTGGACGTGATCGTGCCGCGCGGCGGCAAGGGCCTGATCGAGCGCATCTCGCGCGAGGCCCGGGTACCGGTGATCAAGCACCTGGACGGCAACTGCCACGTCTATGTGGACGATCTGGCCGAGCGCAGCCGCGTCGTGCCGATCGTCGAGAACGCCAAGACGCAGCGCTACGGCACCTGCAATACCGCCGAGAGCCTGCTGGTGGCGCGCGGCGCGGCGGCCGAGCTGCTGCCCGAGATCGGCCGCATGCTGGCCGGCAAGGGGGTGCAGATGCGCGGCTGCGCCGAATC
>JBNLET010000051.1:0-5536 GCA_050305135.1 Rhodocyclaceae bacterium
GCGCGGGCTGGAACCGCGCCCACGACTTTGTCGCCGGCCAGGCCATCGTCACGCTGACGGGCGACGCCGCGCCGCTGGCCTCGGCCAGCGCGCTGGCCGGGCGCCGCGTCCTGGCCGGCCGTTCCTGACAGCAGCTGCTGGTGTCGCTGGACGACGGCACGAACTCGACGCTGGCCACGGCGGCGGCCGAGCAGCAGCGCGCCGTCGACCCCTGGAGCGGGCGGCCGCTGGATGCCGTGCAGGCCGAGCGGGCCCGCACGATCCGGGCGCTGAAGCGGCTGGCGGCCGGCGCCGGCATCGCCAGCGCCGCGCCGAACTACCGCCTGCAGGCCAGCGCGGTGCCGAACGACCCGTTCTATCCGCTGCAGTGGCACTACCCGGCGATCAACCTGCCGGCGGCCTGGGACATCAGCCGCGGCGCGCGCGCCGGCAACCCGGTCACGGTGGCGGTCGTGGATACCGGCGTGGCGCTGACGCACCCGGATCTCGCCGGCCAGACCGTGGCCGGCTACGACTTCGTCAGCGATCCGGCGATGAGCCTGGACGGCGACGGCCTCGACGCCGACCCGACCGACCCGGGCGATCGCAACTACGGCGGCGCCAGCTCCTGGCACGGCACCCACGTCGCCGGCACCGTTGCCGCGGCCACCGACAACGGCAGCGGCGTCGCCGGTGTGGCGGGCGACGCCCGCGTGATGCCGGTGCGGGTGCTGGGCCAGGGCGGCGGCACGGCGTTCGACATCCTGCAGGGCCTGCTGTTCGCGGCCGGCCTCGACAACGCCTCGAACTCGCTGCCGGCCAGGCGCGCCGACGTGATCAACATGAGCCTGGGCGGACCGGCCTTCGTGCAGGCCATGCAGGACGCCGTCACCGCGGCGCGCTCGGCCGGCGTGATCGTCGTCGCCGCGGCCGGCAACGAATCCACCTCGCAGCCCTCCTACCCGGCGGCCTACGACGGCGTGATCTCGGTCTCGTCGGTGAACATCGGCGGCGGACTGTCGGACTTCTCGAACTTCGGCAGCAGCATCGACGTCGCCGCACCCGGCGGCAGCGGCGCGCCGAGCGACCAGAACGCCGACGGCTACCCGGACAACGTGCTCAGCACCATCATCGACGAGAGCAGCGGCGGCGCGCAGCCGGCCTTCCGCTTCCTGCAGGGCACCTCGATGGCGGCACCGCACGTGGCCGGCGTGATCGCGCTGATGCGGGCGGTCAACCCGTCGATCACGCCGGCCCAGGTCGATGCGCTGCTGGTCTCCGGCCAGCTCACCGACGACATCGGCACCACCGGCCGCGACGACAGCTTCGGCTACGGCCTGATCAACGCCTACAAGGCCGTCATCGCGGCGCGCGGCCTGTCCGGCGTGAATGATCAGCCGCCGGTACTGGTCGCGCTGCCGAGCCGCATCGACTTCGGCAGCGGCAGCACGGCCCGCACGCTGCGGCTCGAGAACCAGGGCGACGGCAGCCTGTCGGTCAGTTCGGTCAGCGCCAGCGACAGTTGGATCCAGGTCTCGGGCGGCAACAGCGTGAACGGCGGGCTCGAATTCCAGATCACGCCGCAGCGCGGCTCGCTGCCGGCCGGCGCCTACGGCGGCCGCATCACAATCCAGAGCGACATCGGCACGTCCACGGTGCCGGTGACGATGCTGGTGGCCTCGGGCGACACCACCGGCGATGCCGGCCGGGTCTATTTCCTGTTGCTCGATCCGGTCAGCGGCGACAACCTGGCCCAGGTGGACGCCGCCGCCAGCGACGGCCGCTACCGTTTCCGCTTCGACGGCGTGGCCGCGGGCGAGTACTACCTGGTGGCCGGCAGCGACCTGGACAACGACGACTTCATCTGCGGCCCGTCGGAAAGCTGCGGCGCCTGGCCGGTGGTCAGCGCGCCCGAGACGCTCAGCATTGATGCGTCGAGCATCGACGGCCTGACGATGCCGATCGGGGTCAGCGGGGCGCTGCAGGGCAGCGCCTTGGGCAGCGTGCCGCAGCAGGGCTACCGCCTGCGGCCGAAGAACGCGGCCGGTACCGATCGATGAGGCGCGCCGCCGCTGTTGCGCTGGCCTCGTTCGCACTGCACGGCTGCGGCGCGCCATCGGCCCGCGGCGAGGATGCGGCGGTGGCGGTGGTCGAGCTGCACCGTTCGGCCTTCTGCGGCCGGCAGACGCCGCAGCCGGCGCTGACGGTGGCCGACGACGACGCCGCATGGGAGGCGATGTGGCGCCGCGTGACGGCCGGGCAGCTGCCGCGACCGCCGCGGCCCGAGGTGGACTTCGGGCGCCAGCTGGTGGTCGCGGTCGATCTCGGCCGGCGCAGCCACGGCGGCGACACCTTGCTGCTGACCGCCGCGCAGGCCCGCGTCGTCGGTGGCGTCGCCGAACTGCCGGTGGAATCCCTCGGTTCGGCGCCGGACGCGGTGCGGACCACCGTCGTCAGCTCGCCCTGTCTGCTGCTGGCGGTGGAGCGGGACGGCGTCACGGCGCTGTCGGCGCTGGGCCTGGAGACGGCGCCCGGGCAGCGCTGAGGCGGGCGACGACGGACGATGCTGACGATCCTGCGCTGGCTGAGGAAGCTCTTCGGCTGGATCGACTTCGTGCTGTTCACGACGCTGCTCTACCTGCTGACCTACCTCCCCTGGCGTGCCCCCCACCCGGTGGCCCGGCTGTTCCACGCCTGGTGCCGCAGCTTCGTGCGCGCGCTGGACGTGGACCTGCGGCTGCACCAGCACAACCTGCGGCCCCTGCCGAAGCATTTCATCCTGATCGCCAACCACCCCTCCGCCTTCGAGGACATCGGCATCCCGGCGCTGTTCGACGTGGTATCGCTGGCCAAGGTCCAGGTGCAGGACTGGTTCGTGGTCGGCCGCATCAGCGTCGCGGCCGGCACGCTGTACGTGGACCGGGACGACGCCGAGTCGCGCCAGCAGGCCGTCGACACGATGGTCGCGGCGGTGGCGGCAGGCCGCAATCTGGCGCTCTACCCGGAGGGCGGCTGCAAGGGCCGGCGGCTGTACGGCGAGTTCAAGTCCGGTGCGTTCGAGGTGTCGATGCGCAGCGGCGTGCCGATCGTGCCGGTGTTCCTGCACTACGAGGCGCAGGACGACTTCGAATGGCAGGATCCCTATACGCTGCCGGACAAGATCCGCCACATGATGTGCGCCGTGAACAACCGCGCCAACTACCATGTCTTCGACCCGCTCGAGCCGAAGGACTTCGCCGACAAGTACCAGATGAAGGCCGAGGCCTACCGCCGCTTCGCCGAGTGGAACCGACGCTTTCTCGACTGAGCGCGCAGAGCGCAGACCATGCCGAAGGACCCTGTCACCCCGTTCCGCAGTTCCCACCGCAGCAAGGAAGCCCGGCTGGCGCGGATGCGCGAGCGCTTCGAACAGGCCCACCCGGTCAGGCTGCACCAGCGCAAGCGCGCCGGCTCGCCGCGGACGCTGCTGCTGCTGATCGCGATCGCGCTGCTGATGATCTGGCTCGCCAGCTCGCTGGCCGGTGTCCTGTAGGGCCGACTTCAGCCGGCCAGCGGCGCCCGAATTCCGCCTGAATCATCGGCACGACCAAGATCATGACGCCACGCCGGGTAGTGTTGTGCGCAGCGGAGAATTCATGCGTTTGGTAAGTATCGGCCGCCCGAGGCCGGCTGAAGCCGGCCCTACCGGCAGACACGCTTCGGTCGGGTTCGTAGGGCCGGCTTCAGCCGGCCAGCGGCGCCGGGGTTCCGCCCGAATCATGGGTTCCACCAGGATCGCGCCACGACATTCGCCTGAAAGACAGGGGCCCGCCCCCCGAAGGGAGCGGGCCCCGGCCCGTCTTGCGGCGGCGGACCTCAGCCCACCGTGAACCCCGCCACGTCGACCCGGATCGCCGCGCGCTGCAATGCGGCGGCGGTCATCGCGGCGAAGGCCCTGGCCCATTCGCCGTTTTCCCGGAATCGCGCTTCACCACCGTACTTCGCCACGTTCAGGACCATGTCGAGCACCAGCACCTTGCCCATCGGGTTGCTGGGCGTGCACTCGAGATCCTCGAACTGCTCGGCGAACCACGACCGGGCGGCATCCCGGTCGACTTCGGCCGCTTCGGCGTCGGACAGCACGAACTCGTACTCGCGGTCGCCGCCGAAGGAGACGATGACGTGGTGCGGCATGGCGGTTCCCCTCCCCTGATCATGGATCCAGTTTCGAGCGGGCCATTCTAGAGAGGCCCGTGCGGAGTGCAAGGAAAGTATCGAATTGTGTTCACATCGCGGCATTTCGACGCGAAGGAGCATCGATCGGGCAGCTTTGGGATAATCGGGCGCCACCGCCCGCTACCGGAATCCGCTTGCCTTCCCAGACCCCCGCCTGGCTCGCCGCACTGCTCAACCGCCGCATGCTCGTCTGCATCGTGATGGGCTTCGTCTCGGGCATGCCGCTGTACCTGCTGTTCAACCTGCTGCCGGCCTGGCTGCGCACCGAAGGGCTGTCACTGAAGACCATCGGCGCTTTCGCGCTGATCCAGTTCCCCTACACCTGGAAGTTCCTCTGGGCGCCGCTGCTGGACCGCTACGGCGTGCTGCCCGGGCTCGGCCGACGGCGCAGCTGGATGCTGCTGACCCAACTCGGGCTGGTGCTGTCGATCGCCTGGCTGGGCCGGCTGTCGCCGACTGGGCAGTTGCCCCTGGTGGTGGCGGTGTCGGCCGCGCTGGCGCTGTTCTCGGCCACCCAGGACATCGCGCTGGACGCGCTGCGGCGCGAAATCCTGCCCGACCGCGAGCTAGGCCTCGGCAACGCGATGTACGTCAATGCCTATCGCATCTCTGGGCTGGTGCCCGGCTCGCTGTCGCTGATCCTGGCCGACCGCATGCCGTGGGACGAGGTGTTCCTGATCACCTCGCTGTTCATGCTGCCGGGCATCGCGATGACGCTGCTGGTGCGCGAGCCGGTCGTCACCGCTGCGGCGCCGCACACGCTGCGCGACGCGGTGGTCGAACCGTTCCACGAGTTCTTCTCCCGCCACGGCGTCCAGTCGGCGCTGCTGGCGCTGGCCTTCATGCTGTTCTACAAGCTCGGCGATTCGCTGTGCACCGCGCTGGCGACGCCGTTCTACCTCGACATGGGCTTCTCCAAGACCGAGATCGGCCTGATCGCCAAGAACGCCGGCCTGTGGCCGATGGTGGCCGGCGGCATCCTGGGCGGCATCTGGATGGTGAAGCTCGGCATCAACCGCGCGCTGTGGCTGTTCGGCGTCGTGCAGATGGTGACGATCCTGGGCTTCGCCTGGCTGGCCTGGCTCGGGCCGGCCCCCTCCGACACCGAGCGGCTGGTGGCGCTGGCGCTGGTGATCGCCGGCGAGGCAATCGGCGCCGGTCTCGGCACCACCGCCTTCGTCGCCTTCATGGCGCGCACCACCCACCCGGCCTACACCGCCACCCAGCTGGCGCTGTTCACCAGCCTGATGGCGGTGCCGCGCACCTTCATCAACGCCACCGCCGGCTTCCTGGTCGAGGCGCTCGGCTGGCAGCCGTTCTTCTGGCTGTGCTTCGTGCTGGC
>JBNLET010000052.1:0-7672 GCA_050305135.1 Rhodocyclaceae bacterium
ACCGGGAATTACGCTGCGGTCGAGTTCGTAGGGCCGGCTTCAGCCGGCCAGCGGCACGCCACCAAGAGCGCAACGCGACGCTATCCGCCGCGCGCCGCGGCCGGCAGCCGGACGACGAAGCAGGTGCCCCGCCCCTCGGGGCTTTCCACCGCGATCTCGCCGCCGTGCAGTTCGACGATGCGGCGCGCGATCGCCAGCCCCAGGCCGGCCGCACCGGCGCTGCCCGACTCTCCGCGGTCGGCCTGGTAGTAGCGGTCGAAGACGTGGGGCAGTTGGCTGGCCGGAATGCCTTCGCCGCTGTCCTGCACGCGCACCTCGACCCACTGGCCGGCCGGACCGACGTGCAGGTGCACCTCGCCGCCGCCCGGCGTGTGGCGCAGCGCGTTTTCCACCAGGTTGTCGAGCAGGCGCTCGAGCAGCGCCAGGTCGCCATGCACCAGCGGGCAATCCGGGTCGAAACCGGCAGCGAGGCGGACCTCGCGCTGCGCCGCCTGCAGGCCGAACTTCTGCACCACGTCCTGCGCGACCTCCTGCATCGGGAAGGCCTCGGCCTCCGCCACGCCGTCGCGGCCTTCCAGCTTGGTCAGCTCGAACAAGTCGTTCACCAGCCGGCTGAGCCGCTCGCAATGGCGGGTGGCCACCTGCAGGTAGCTGCGATGCTCCTCGGGCGACAGCTTGCCCTCGTGGATCAGCAGCATCTCCAGGTAGCCCTGCATCGAGGTCAGCGGCGTGCGCAGATCGTGCGAGACGTTGGCGAGCAGTTCGCGCCGCTTCTCGTCCATCGCCGCCAGCGCGCGAAACTGGCGCAGGATGTGTTCCGACATCTCGCCGAAGGCATGGCCGAGCCGGTCGATCTCGTCGCCGCGCGGATCACCCGGCGGCAGCTCGACCGCCTGCGACAGGCCGCTGACGCGGAACGCGTCCATCGCCTCGGCCAGCACGCTGAGCCTCTCGGTCAGCAGCTTGAAGACGATCAGCGCGGCGCCCAGGCTGAAGGCCACGCTGCCGACGATCAGCGCGGTCGCGAGATCCGCCAGGTGTTTGAGCTCGAACATGTGCTGGGTGGCGACGATCATTACCGCGCCGAGCGCGAAGAACACCAGCGTCAGCACCAGCGAAATGCGGCCGTAGAGCGTGTGCAGCATCAGCGCGGTCCGCTGTCGCGAAACTTGTAGCCGACGCCCCACACGGTCTGGATGAAGCGCGGCGAGTTCGGATCGGATTCGATCTTGCCGCGCAGCCGGTTGATGTGCGAATTGACCGTGTGCTCGTAACTGCTGTGGCTGTAGCCCCAGACCAGGTCGAGAAGCTGGGCGCGGGTATAGACGCGGCCCGGATTGCGGGCGAACTGCAGCAGCAGGTCGAATTCCTTGGCGGTCAGTTCCACTGCCTGGCCATCGACACTGACGCTGCGGCACTCGGCATCGATGCGCAGGCCGTCGGCCTCGATCAGCGGCGTGTCGGCGCGGGCCGCGGCGCCGAAGTTGTCCACGCGGCGGAAGATCGCCTTCACGCGGGCGCCGAACTCGGCCAGGCTGAACGGCTTGGTGAGGTAATCGTCGGCCCCCATCTCCAGGCCCAGCACCCGATCGAGCTCGGAGGACTTGGCGGTCAGCATCAGGATCGGCGTGTAGCTGTCCTTGCGGGCGCGGATGCCGCGACAGATGGCGAGGCCGTCGACACCGGGCAGCATCAGGTCCAGCACCACCAGGTCGTAGTTCTTCGACTCCGCCAGCCGCAGCCCCTCGCTGCCGTCGTGGCACAGGCTCACCCGGCACGACAACTCCTCCAACTGCATCCTGACCAGCCGGGCGATGTCCCGGTCATCCTCGACCACCAGCACGCTTCGCGCCATCGTCGGCCCCCGTTCCCAGCGATGCCGCCAGACTACTCCTGCGTGACGAAAAAGTGATCCGGCGGCGATGGCGACGTGAATGGCGACGCCGAAACTGCTTTCCACGGATAGGCGACGAGCCTGTCCGGAATTCCAGACCTTCTGCGCAATTCAATGGAGAGCAGATCATGAAAAACGAACACGTCATCAAGAGCGCCATCGCCGGCGTGCTGGCCCTCGGTCTCGCCGCAAGCGCCACCTCGGCCCTGGCGGCCAAGGGCGACAACGAGAAGTGCGCCGGCATCGTCAAGGCCGGCAAGAACGACTGCGGCACCTCCACCAACGCCTGCGCCGGCCAGGTGACCAGCGACAACAACGCCGAGGCGTGGATCTACGTGCCGAAGGGCGTATGCGAGCGCATCGCCGGCGGCCGTGTCGTCACCGCCAATCCGAACAACAAGCCCGGCGGTGCCAAGGGCTGAGCGGGCGGCGCCGAGGCCCGGCCGCCTTGCCGGCGGCCGGGCACCGAGCGCGACGGGAGACGGCCATGGATATTGCAACGATGCAGGCGACGCCGCTGATGCGGCTATTCGAGCGGGCACTACGGCTGCCGACGCTGGCGGCGCCGCTGGTGGACCTGGCGCTGCGGCTGGTGGTGGGGGCGGTGTTCTTCAATTCCGGCCTGACCAAGATCGCCAACTGGGACAGCACGCTGGCGCTGTTCGAAAACGAGTACGCGGTGCCGCTGCTGCCGCCGGAACTGGCCGCCTGGCTCGGCACCGGCGTCGAACTGGTGATGCCGGTGCTGCTGGTACTGGGCCTTGGCACGCGGCTGGCCGCCGCGATCACCTTCGTCTTCAACGTCGTCGCGGTGCTGTCCTACCCCGACCTCAGCGCGGCCGGCCTGAAGGACCACCAGTACTGGGGGCTGATGCTGCTGGTCACGCTGGTGCATGGCCCCGGCCGGCTGTCGCTGGACCACCTGATCCGGCGCCGCTTCCTCGGCGAGACCCACCGCCAACACGTAGGGCGGACTAGCGCAGCGTAGTCCGCCGCTCCGCTCCCAACCCAACGACGGCGGATTCACACGACCGGCGGATTACGCCTGCGGCTGATCCGCCCTACGACACCAAGGAGCACCATCATGCAGTCGAGCAACCCCGATGCCGCCGAGCGCCACGTCGTCATCATCGGTGGCGGCTTCGCCGGCACCACGCTGGCGCAGCGCCTCGAGCGCCTGCTGCCCCCGCCCTGGCGCGTGGTGCTGGTGAGCCAGGAGAGCTACACCACCTTCAACCCGATGCTGGCCGAGGTGGTCGGCGCCTCGGTGTTCCCCGAGCACGTGATCGCGCCGATCCGCCAGATGGTGGGCAGGACGCGCTTCATCATGGCGCGCGTCAGCGAGGTCGACCTCGAGCGCCGGCTGGTGATCGGCGAAACCCTGGCCGGCACGCGCGAGATCCATTTCGAACACCTGGTGTTCGCCTTCGGCACCCGCGCCAACCTGTCGATCGTGCCGGGCATGGAAGCGCACGCGCTGCCGCTCAAGCTGGTCGGCGACGCGATGTTCATCCGCAACCGCATCCTGCAGCGGGTGGCGCGCATCGAGCTGGAGTCCGACCCCGCATTGCGGCGCCGGCTGGGCCACTTCGTCGTGGTCGGCGGCGGCTTCTCCGGCGTCGAAGTGGCCGGCGAGCTGGCCGATTTCCTCGACGGCGCGCGCCGCTACTACCCGCGGGTCGCGGCCGACGAACTCGCCGTCACGATCCTGCAGGACGGCGAGCGCCTGCTGCCGGAACTGCCCGAGTGCCTCGGCCGCTCGGCCGCGCGCTCGATGAGCCGGCGCGGCATCGCGGTGCGCCTGGGCGCCCGCGCAGCCGAAGTGAGCGCCGACGGGGTGCGGCTGGCCGGCGGCGAATTCCTTGCCTCGTCGACGGTGATCTGCACCATCGGCACGCGCCCGAATCCCGTCGTCGAGCGCCTCGGCGTGCCGACCCGGCGCGGGCGCATCGAGACCGAAGCGGACATGGCAGTGAAGGATCAGCCACGGCTGTGGGCGCTGGGCGACTGCGCACTGGTGACGAATGCCGCCAGCGGCCAGCTCTCGCCGCCCACCGCCCAGTTCGCGGTGGCCCAGGCGAAGCAGCTCGCCGACAACCTGGCGCGCCGCATCCAGGGCCGGCCGACCCGCCCGTTCGGCTACGTCTCGCGCGGCATGATGGCCACCACCGGCCACATGAAGGGCGTCGCGCAGATCTTCGGCCTGCGTCTTTGGGGCCTGCCGGCCTGGCTGGCCTGGCGCGCCTTCTACCTGATGCGCATGCCCACCTTCGGGCGAAAGCTTCGCATCTGGGTGGAATGGACCTGGAGCATGTTCTTCCGTGCCGACATCACCCACCTGCGCTTCACCCGCAGCAGCGAGGCCGACGCAGATCAGCCCGCCGCCATCGCCGCCGTGCGCGCCCCCACCCCGAATTGATCAACCCCCGACCCCAACGCAACGGAGAAATGAAATGTTGACAGGAAGATCCGCCATCGTCACCGGCTCCACCAGCGGCATCGGCCTTGGGCTGGCCACCGCCTTCGCCGCCCAGGGCGCCGACGTGCTGCTGAACGGCTTCGGCGACGCCGACCAGATCGAATCCGTGCGCTACGCGCTGCAACGCGAGCACGGCGTCAGGGTGCGCTACTCGGCTGCCGACATGAGCGACGCCGCCTCGATCCACGCGATGGCCGACTACGCCAAGGCCGAGTTCGGCAAGGTCGACATCATCGTCAACAACGCCGGCATCCAGCACGTCGCACCGGTCGAGGAATTTCCGGCCGCGAAATGGAACGCGATCCTGGCGATCAACCTGTCGGCCGCCTTCCACCTGATCCAGGCGGTGGTGCCGGAGATGAAGGCGCGCCGCTGGGGCCGCATCATCAACATCGCCTCGGCCCACGGCCTGACCGCCTCGCCGTTCAAGTCCGCCTACGTCGCCGCCAAGCACGGCGTCATCGGCCTGTCCAAGACCGTGGCGCTGGAACTGGCCGAGCACGGCATCACCAGCAACACCATCTGCCCCGGCTACGTGAAGACCCCGCTGGTCGAGCAGCAGATCGCCGACCAGGCCAGGGCCCACGGCATCCCGCCGGAGAACGTCGTGCGCGAGGTGCTGCTGTCACACCAGGCGCGCAAGTCGTTCGTCCAGGTCGAGGAGTTGGCCGCGCTGGCGGTGTTGCTGGCGAGCGAAGCCGGCGCCTCAATGACCGCCGCCGCGATCGCGATGGACGGCGGCTGGACCCAGCACTGAGGGCAAGGACGAACGCGCGACGCGCGGGTGCCACCCCGCCGGACCCCGTCACCGCGACGCCCGTCCGCGCCACACCAAAGGAGAACCGAAATGAACATGAGAGACGCAGCCAAGGCCTCCGCCGCACGGGCACGGCCCGCCGCCAGCCGGGTCAAGCCGGTCAACCTCGCGCTGCAGGGCGGCGGCGCCCATGGCGCCTTCGCCTGGGGCGTGCTGGACCGCCCGCTGGAGGACGGACGCCTGAGCTTCGAAGGCGTCAGCGCAACCAGCGCCGGCGCGATGAACGCCGCGGTGCTGGCCCACGGCATGCTGCAGGGCGGCACCGACGGCGCGCGCCGGGCGCTGGCCGACTTCTGGCGCGCGGTCGCCGATTCGGCGGAAACGTACAGCCCGTTCCGCCAGCTGCCCTGGATGAAGGGCTTCGGCGGTTTCACGCTGGACAACTCGCCGCTCTACCTGATGACCGACATGTGGCTGCGGGTGTTCTCGCCCTACCAGTTCAACCCGCTCAACTTCAACCCGCTGCGCCAGGTCTTGGAGGCCCACGTGGACTTCGAGGCGCTGCGCCGCGCCAGCCCGATCCGGTTGTACCTGTGCGCGACCAACGTCGAGACCGGCCGGGTGCGCATCTTCACCCGCGAGGACATCTCGATCGAGGCGGTGCTGGCCTCGGCCTGCCTGCCGTTCCTGTTCCAGGCGGTGGAGATCGACGGCGAGCACTACTGGGACGGCGGCTACGTCGGCAATCCGGCGATCTACCCGCTGATCTACCACTGCGACACGCGCGACGTGGTGGTGGTGCATATCAACCCGATTCAGCGCCACGGCGTGCCGACCAGCGCCGCCGAGATCCTCAACCGCATCAACGAGGTGAGCTTCAACTCCTCGCTGATGCGCGAGATGCGCGCCATCGCCTTCGTCACCGGTCTGATCCAGCGCGGCAAGGTCGCCGCCGACGAGATGAAGGAGATGTACGTCCATTCGATCCGCTCGGACGAGACCATGTGCGAGCTGGGCGTCTCTTCCAAGCTCAATGCCGACTGGGACTTCCTGAGCTACCTGCGCGACCGCGGCCGCGAGGAGGCCGAACGCTGGCTGGCGGACAACTTCGACGCGGTGGGCACGCGTTCCAGCGTGGACATTCGCGGCGAATTCCTCTGACCGAAGGCCGTTGCAGGGCCGGCTTCGGCCGGCCATGGCGGGTTGAAACCCGCCCTACGGGCCTGATCCAAGCCCCAACCAAACGAGATAGGAGAACCCCCATGAAGATCGCCGACATCCTGGAGACCGCCTCGATGCCGCTCGCCAGCCCCAGCTACCCGAAGGGGCCGTACCGCTTCATCGACCGCCAGTACATGATCATCAGCTACGAGTCCGACCCCGAGGCAATCCGCGCCGCGGTGCCGGAGCCGCTCACGCCGGACGGCAGCAAGCAGGTGCTGTACGAGTTCATCCGCATGCCCGACTCCACCGGCTTCGGCGACTACACTGAGTCCGGCATCGTGATCCCCTGCAGCTACCAGGGCCAGGCGGTGAACTTCGTCGCCCAGATGTACCTCGACTGCGAGCCGCCGATCTCCGGCGGGCGCGAGATCTGGGGCTTTCCGAAGAAGCTGGCGGACGTCTCGCTCAAGGTGAACCGCGACACGCTGGCCGGTCGGCTCGATTACGCCGGCCAGCCGGTGGCGCTGGCGAGCATGGCCTACAAGCACGAGAACGTGGTCTGCGGGCACACCCGTGCGGATGGCGGCGGCATGATGTGCGATCCCGCGCCGCTCGCCGCCAAGCTCGCCAAGACCCAAGTGAACCTGAAGCTGATCCCGGACGTGGACGGCAGCCTGGCGATCGCCCAGCTGGTCGCCTACGAGCTCACCGACATCCACATCAAGGGCGGCTGGCACAGCCCGGCGCGGCTGCACCTGATCCCGCACGTGAACGCGCCGGTGGCCGATCTGCCGGTGCGGAAGGTGCTGGGCGGCAGCCACTTCGTCGCCGACCTCACGCTGCCCTACGGCCGCGTGCTCTACGACTACCTGCAGGAGGCCCTATGGCACACCGTCTCGCCAACGTCCTTGTCCTTGGCAGCGCAGTCGGCGTAGCCGTGCTGGCGGTGGCCCACTACAGCCATTGGCTGCCGGGCGGCGGAAAGCGCTTCGAACTGGCGCGCGAACGCTGCTACGGGGTCGTGCGGGCCGGCCGCAACGACTGCGGCACCGCGCTGCATGCCTGCGCCGGCCAAGCCCTCGCCGATCGCGGCGAGGGCGAGTGGCTGATGCTGCCGACCGGCACCTGCCGGAAGATCGCCGGCGGCAAGGCCTGGGACAAGGCCGGCTGAGGGAGGGGTGCCGGCGGGATGAATCCCGCCGCGTGCCCCCCAACGCTCCGCCGGGCAGAATCGCAACCACTCCAGGGTCCGACGACATGACAACCGCCCTGTTTCGCCTCCTCTCCCCCGACCGCGCCGCCGCCGACGCGATGCCGCTGCCCACCCGCGTACGCCGCGCCTTCGAGCGCGAGCAGTACCGCGCCGAGCTGCTGGTCA
>JBNLET010000053.1:0-14548 GCA_050305135.1 Rhodocyclaceae bacterium
CGCCTCGGACAGCTTGCTCTCGAGCTGCTCGATCATCCGCTGCTGCTTCTCGAGCATGCGCCGCTGCTGCTCCAGCTCCTGCCTCAGGGTGTCCAGGTCCGAGGCCGCGAAGGCCGGCGCCGCGAAGGCCAGGGCCAGGGCGCCGGCCATCGCGCTGATCAGGGGCCGGCTGCGGCCTTGTCGGAATTTCTCGTGCTGCATGCGGTGCTGTTGTTTCATGGGCGAATCTCCTCCGGTCTTCGAATGTGGCTGTGACCAGGGCCGGCAGTTGGCCGGGCTGGTCTTGCAGAGGGATGCGCGAGAACGCCGACGGCCGGATTCTTGTGTCCTCCCTGGCATCGGACTGCTCGTAGTACTACGGGGGTGCCACCGCGCCGCGGCGACCCGGCCGGGACCGCTGCATGACCCGTCGATGCGGGGCGCTGCCGCGGACCTGACCGGATGTGCCGCGCCGAAGCGTTGAGCGTCTCGGCATCTCCGGTCGCATTTTCGAGTCGGGTGAGCGGGCCCGACAGGCGGCCGGCGCCCTAGCAGCTATTGCAAATCGGAATATCGCCGCCGAGCTATTCATGCCCGTCATTTCCGGCCGCCGAGCCCGGCGCCTTCGGTCTGCGCGGTGTTCGGCAGGATGCCGATGCCGACCGGCACCGGGGCGGCCGCGAAGGTCCGCCCGCCGCAGGAGTGCGCTTCCGCCGCCCGCCGGCCGCTGTCTCAGTCCGCCGCCGGGGCGCCGTGGACGGTCCGCGCCACGGCCTGGATCTCGGCCCGCAGCCAGGTGTGCACCGGGTCGTGGCGGTCGCGCAGGTGCCAGATCAGATACATCGGCAGCTCGGGCGCCTCGAACGGCAGCGCGCAACTGGCGAAGCCGCCCATCAGGCCGGTCGCGAGCAGGCCCGGCATCGTGGTCAGGCGCTCGCTGCCGTGCAGGAACGGCGGGATGCCGGCGAAGCCCGGTACCGACACCGCGAAGCGGCGCTGGATGCCGCGGTTGGCCAGCGTCTGGTCGAAATCGAGCGGCCGGCGCGGTTCATAGACCACCGTGACGTGCTCGGCTGCCAGGTACGCGTCCATCGTCGTCGGCGCCCCGCGGCGGCCGGCATCGTAGAAGATGCGGAAGCGGTCTTCGAACAAGCGCCTGTGCAGGATGTCGCCGGCATCGGGCGGGCGGGGCGAGATGACCAGGTGGCAATGGGCGTCGCGCAGCATCTCGGCGCTCGGGATGCCCGACGGGATCACCCGCAGGCGGACGCCGGGCGCCCGCTCGCGCAGCCGCGTGAACACCGCCGGCAGCAGCAGGTCGCGTTGGAAGTCGTTGGCCGCGATGACGAAGCTCGTGTCGAGGCGGGCCGGATCGAAGCTCGGCGCGGTGGCGAAGCGGCGCAGCTCTTCGAGCAGCACGCGGGCCTGCACCGCCAGCGCCTCGGCGCGGGCGGTGGCGACGATGCCGCGGCCGGATTTGACGAACAGCGGATCGTCGACGATCGCGCGCAGCTTGCCCAGCAGGTGCGAGACCGCCGACTGGGTGACGCCCAGGCGCACCGCCGCCCGCGTGATGGAGCCTTCCTCGACCACCGTGGCGAGCAGTTCGAGCAGATGGCCGTCGAGGCTTGAATAATCGAATTTGCTCATGCGTCAAACAAGTTTCATCGCGTTTATCTCGGTTGTCCAGTGGCGAATACTGCGTGGACCGCAACCACAAGGACAAACAGGAGACCGGCATGACAGCGACCCGCGCGAAGCGCGAAATCCCGGGAACGACGATCTTCGACGGCGAAATGGCGCGCAAGGGCTATGCGTTGAACAAGATGTGCTTCTCGTTCAACAGCGCCGACAACCGCGCCGAATTCCTGCGCGACGAGGCCGCCTACTGCGAGCGCTACGGTCTCAATGCCGAGCAGAGCGAGGCGATCCGCAGCCGCAACGTGCTGGGCCTGCTGGCGGCCGGCGGCAACGTCTATTACCTCGCCAAGTTCGCCGGCATCCTCGGCCTGGACGTGCAGGACCTGGGCGCCGCGCAGACCGGCATGAGCAAGGACGACTTCAAGGCCATGCTGGTGGCCAACGGAAAGGGGGACTGAGATGGCCGAGATCGTTGGTGGGTTGTTCGTATCGCACGTGCCGGCCATTGGCGGCGCGATCGCCCGCGAGCAGCAGCAGGATCCGTACTGGAAGCCGTTCTTCGACGCCTTCCCGCCCGTGCATCGCTGGCTCGACGAGATCAAACCCGATGTCGCGGTGATGTTCTACAACGACCACGGGCTCAACTTCTTCCTCGACAAGATGCCGACCTTCGCCGTGGGCGCCGCGCTGAAGTATCACAACGCCGACGAGGGCTGGGGCATCCCGACGCTGCCGCCATTCGACGGCGACCCGGAACTGTCGTGGCACCTGATCAACGAGCTGGTGGCGCGCGAATTCGACCTCACCACCTGCCAGGAGATGCTCGTCGACCACGCCTTCACGCTGCCGCTCAAGCTGTTCTGGCCCGACGCCGAGCGCTGCCCGGTGCGCACCGTGCCGGTCTGCATCAACACCGTGCAACACCCGCTGGCCTCGGCCCGGCGCTGCCTCAAGCTGGGCCGCGCGGTGGGCGAGGCGATCGCTGCGCTGGACGACGACACGCGCGTGCTGGTGATCGGTACCGGCGGCCTGTCGCACCAGCTCGACGGCCAACGCGCCGGCTTCATGAACCGCGACTTCGACCTGGCCTTCATGGAAAGCCTGATCGGCGATCCGGAGTGGGCGACGCAGTTCTCGAACGAGGAGATCGTCGACAAGACCGGCACCCAGGGCATCGAACTCCTGAACTGGCTCGCTGCCCGCGGCGCGATGCAAGGCGCCGTGAAGAAGGTGCATTCGGCCTACCACATCCCGATCTCGAACACCGCGGCTGGCCTGCTGGCGCTGGCGCCGGCCTGAACCTGCAGCACGCGCGGCCGAGTGAAACACATCACCGCGGCCCAACTGGCCATTGATTACCTCCCGCCGACCGCGCGGGCGCTTGAAACTCCCTCCCCTTCAAGGGGGCGTCCCGCCGGCGCCGGGTGCGCCTGGTGTGGTCCGCGAGGCCGCTTCTCGGCTCGTTTCGGGGAAATGGGTTGGATCCGCCTGCTACGCGGGCGCGTGTGTGTCTCCCTCCCCTTCAAGGGGAGGGTCGGGGTGGGGATGGGGTCGGGGGCGGCGCGGAACTTCGCTGCGTTTGGCGGTTGCACCCCATCCCCCTCCCAGCCTCCCCCTTGAAGGGGGAGGGGCGTCTCGCCGGCGCCGGGTGCGCCTGGTGAGCTCCGCGAGGCCGCGATTCGGCCCAGGAACACGGCTTGGATCCGCCGTGCGCATCAGCGCATGCCACTCCCTCCCCTTCAAGGGGGCGAGGACGGGGTTTCGCGGAGCATGCTCCGCGCCGGCCGAGCGGGCAGGCTGTGCAAAGACTGCCCTACGGTCGGGGTGGGGATGGGGTTTGACGTGGCTCTTTACTTCGCTGGGCGGATTCGATCTTTCCGCAGCCCCCTCCAACAGGAGGCGCCTCTTGCCGCCGTACCCGAGATTCGCACTCGTGCCCTTGCTTCCGCAACGATTGCAGAGGTTCGTCTGCAACCACGGCCGCCATCCGCGCCGTCCGCTTGCCCCAAGGAAGAACTTGCGACTTCCGCCGCTGCGCGTCGCGATCGCCGGACCGCTGTCCGGAATTCCGGACTGGCCGGCTTGCCACCTTCACCAAAGGGCCCATGCCGCAGCGCACTGCGCTCCGCCGTCCTGAAACGTGGATGGCCAAGCTTGCATCGAGGGTGATTTCTCCCGCCGTAACAAGCGCTTGCAATACTGCGGCGGCTGGCACGCAAGCTGCGTGGCGATCGATCGTCCATACTGGCTATGAACCACGCCGGACAACTACAACAGCAAACGCCGCCGGCCGCGCGATGCCCGGTTCGAAAGGCAGCAGCGAGTCGCGGCATCCAATCATCACCTTGGGAGACAAGCGCATGACGATGTATCGGAGGGTTCTTTTCGGTCTGCTGTCGGCGATCGCGTTCGCGCCGGCGACCGTGTTGGCGCATGGCAAGCCGAACCGGCTGCCCGAGTTCATTTCGAGCGAGATCCTGGTCACCGCCTACGACGGCGTCAGCGACGACCTGCTGACCGCCGGTCTCGGCGCCACCGGCCTGGCGGGGCCGGCGCCGGCGGTCGGCAGTCCGCCGACGGCCGGCGAGTTGCGCCGGCTGGCCATCTACAACAACTACCGCGCGCTGGTGCCGACCGATGCCGGCAACGGCTACGGCAGCTTTTTCGGGCCGGGCGTCGATGCCGAAGGCAATCCCACCGGCGGCGAGGGCATGATTGCCGGCACCGAGTACCTGGCCTATGCCGGACCGCGTTCCGGCCATGCCAACGTGACGTTGATGGTGCAGGTGCCGGCCAGCTTCGATCCCGACAACGCCTGCATCGTCACCGCGCCGTCGTCGGGCTCGCGCGGCATCTACGGCGCCATCGGCACGGCCGGCGAGTGGGGCCTCAAGCACGGCTGCGCGGTGGCCTATACCGACAAGGGCTCCGGCACCGGCGCCCACAACCTGGCGACCAACCGGGTCACCTCGATCACCGGCGAGTGGGACGATGCGGACGCGCTCGGCGCCGATTCGCAGTTCACCGCCCACATCAGCGAAGAGGCGCGGCTGGCCTTCGATGCCGCGCATCCGAACCGCTACGCCTTCAAGCATGCCCACTCGCAGCAGAACCCCGAGCAGGACTGGGGCCGCAACGTGCTGCAGTCGGTCGAGTTCGCGTTCTACGTGCTGAACGAGCAGTTCGGCGACAGCGGCCCGGGCAAGCCGACGCGGATCACGCTGAGGCCGGACAACACGCTGGTGATCGCCTCCAGCGTCTCGAACGGCGGCGGCGCCTCGGTGCGGGCGGCGGAGCTCGACCGCAAGGGCCTGATCGACGGCGTCGCGGTGTCCGAGCCCAACGTCAATCCGCGCCCGGCCGACTTCGCCATCGTGCAGGGCGCCGGCGCGCCGCTGCACGACCACGGCCGCAGCCTGTTCGACTACACGACGCTGATGAACGTCTACCAGGGGTGTGCCAGCGCCGCGGCGTCCAACGCTGCTGCACCGTTCAATTTCGCACCCAGTCCCGATTCGTGCACCTCGCTGGCCGAGAAGGGCCTGCTGTCCGGTGCGACGCTGGCGGAGCAGGCCGAGGAGGCGCAGCAGATCATCAACGACTACGGCTGGAATCCCGAGCAGAACGTGGTGCAGCCCTCGCACTGGTTCGTCAACGTGCCGCAAAGCATCTCGGTGACCTACGGCAACGCCTACAGCCGCAGCAGCGTGGTGGACGACCTGTGCGGCTACAGCTTCGGCGCCAGTGCGGGCGGCGTGCCGGTGGCGCTGGCCGAGGCGGCGGAGCTGATCCTGTTCGGTACCAGCAACGGCATTCCGCCGACCGGGGGCGTCAACCTGATCAACGACGATTCGCTCGGCGGCGCGATGGAGAACCGGGTCTCGGTCAGTCCGTCCAGCGGCCGTGCCGACCAGAACCTGGACGGTGCGCTGTGCCTGCGGGCGCTCGCCACCGGCAGCGATCCGGTCAGCGGCGAAGCGCTGACCGGCAAGGCGCGCGCATTGCACCGCCAGATCATGCACAGCATCGACAAACTGCGCGCCAGCGGCGATCTGGGCGGCCGGCCGGCGGTCTTCGTGACCGGGCGCAACGACGCGATCCTGGCCATCAACCACACCTCGCGCAGCTACTTCGGACTCAACCAGGCCACCCGGGGCGAGCACAGCGGCCTGCACTACTACGAGGTCACCAACGCCCACCACCTGGATGTGTTCAACGCGCTGCCGGGCTTCAACGAGCGTTTCGTGCCGCTGCACCACTACCTGTTCGAGGCGCTCGACCTGGTCTACGACCACCTGCGCAACGGCACGCCGCTGCCGCCGAGCCAGGTGGTGCATACCGTGCCGCGCGGCGCCGGCGCACCGCCGCTGACGGCTGCCAACGTGCCGGCGATCGATCCGGCGCCGCCCGAGGCGAACCGCATCGTGTTCGACGGGGCGACGTTGTTCGTGCCTGAATAGAACCGGTTTCGGCCTGTCCGGCGTCGATTCTTCGACGGACCCGGAAGGCCGATCGTGGCAAGCTGTCGTCCGGGGCCGCGCCATTGCAGGGCGGCCCCGGGCCGTTCCATCCGCCAGTCGCAAGGCGGGCGAGGGACGCGCCCGGCAAGACCGGAGGATGGCATGAGCGAAGATCCCAACTGCAGCGCGCCGGGCGACGATGCCCAGGTTCGGTTGCAGGAGGCGATGAGCCTGTTCAGCGAACTCAGCGAAGGCACGCTGGCGGTGGACCGCGAGTCGCGCATCACCTGGATCAACCGAAAATACTGTCGCCTGCTCGGCATCGACGATCCGGGCGCGGTGCTCGGCCGGCCGGTCGAGGAGGTCATCCCGCGCAGCCGCATGCGGCAGGTGGTCGAGAGCGGCCGCCCGATCCTGCTCGACCTGATGGATTTCGGCGAGCAGCATTTCGTCGTCTGCCGCATGCCGATCCGCGACGCCGACGGCGGCATCGAGGGCGCGATCGGCTTCGTCTTCTACGACCGGGTTGACTACCTGCGGCCGATCCTCGATCGCTTCCAGGCGCTGCAGACCCGGCTCGACCAGGCTTCGGCCGAGCTCGCCCGGGCCCGCAGCGCGCGCTATTCGCTGTCGAGCTTCATCGGTTCGAGCCCGGCCATCGCCGAACTGAAGACCCGCGCCCACCGCTACGCGCTGCGCGAAGGGGCGGTGCTGATCCAGGGCGAGACCGGCGTCGGCAAGGAGTTGCTGGCCCAGGCGCTGCACCTGGCCTCGCCGCGGGCCGACGGCCCGTTCGTCGCGGTCAACATGGCGGCGGTGCCCGAGACGCTGCTGGAGTCGGAGTTCTTCGGCGTCGCCCCGGGGGCCTTCACCGGCGCGGACAAGAAACCCAGGCCGGGCAAGTTCGAGATCGCCGAGCGCGGCACGCTGTTCCTCGACGAGATCGGCGACATGCCGTCGGCGATCCAGGCCAAGTTCCTGCGCGTTTTGCAGGAGGGCGAGATCGAGGCGCTCGGTTCGAACCGCGTCCGGCGCGTGGACGTGCGCATCATCGCCGCCACCAGCCAGGACCTGGAGGCCAAGATGCGGCGCGGCGAGTTCCGCGCCGACCTGTACTACCGGCTGGCGGTGCTGCCGCTGCAGGTGCCGCCGCTGCGCGAGCGGCGCGAGGACATCGGGCAGATCGCCGAGCGCATCCTGGACGAGATGCCTGCCGAGCCCGGCTGTGGCGCCTGGTACGTGACCGACGACGGTCTCGAGCTGCTGCGCGGGCAGGCCTGGCCGGGCAACGTGCGCGAGCTGCGCAACGTGCTCGAGCGGGCCACCGCGCTGGGCGAGAGCGAGGCCCTCGATGCGGCGGCGATCGCCCGCGCGATCGGCATTGCCGCGAGCGGTGCCGGCGCGGCGGCGCCATCGCCGCCGCGGCTGGCCGAAGTGGTCGCCCAGGCCGAGCGGGCCGCGATCCGAGCCGCGCTGGCCGAGAGCGACGGCGACAAGAGCCGTGCCGCCAAGCGGCTCGGCATCTCGCGCTCGCAGCTCTACGCCAAGCTGAAGGCCTTCGACGAGCCGGATTGAGGCGGCGGCCGGAGCGGGCCTGCCGCGCGCTCAGCCCTCGGCCGCGGATTCCGCCGTGACGTCCAGCCGCACAGGTCGCTGGCGCAGCGCCCACAGCACGCCGGCGATCAGCAGCGCGACGCCGAGCAGCGTCAGGCCTCCGGGCCACGCGCCGCGCACCAGGTAGGCGTAGCTCAAGGCCGCCAGCGTCTCGAACACGATCAACTGCCCCGCCAGCGCGGTCGGCAGGCGCTGGCTCGCCTCGTTCCAGCACAGCGTGCCGAGCCATGAGGCGAACAGCCCGATCGACACCATCAGCGCGACGAAGGCGCCCGGGCGCGGGCCGAAGGGCATTTCGAAGGGCTCGCCGCCAAGTCCCATCCAGGCCCACAGCAGTGCGTAGCCGGCCAGCGCCAGCGGCAGCGTGGCGAGGCCCTGGGCGGTGGCCCAGGTGCGCGGGCTGCGCCCGGGATGATTGCGCAGCCAGTCGGCGTTGCGCAGCGGGTACCAGGTCCAGCAGATCACCGCGCCGACGGCCAGCGCCGCGCCGAGCAGGTGCTCGGAGCCGGCGTCGGCGGCCGCGAGTTCGGCCTGGTTCACGCAGCCGATGCCGGCGCCGATCGCCAGCAGCGAGGGCACCATCCGGCGCCACGGCAGGCGCCCGTCGCGGCGCTGGTCGCGCAGGTTGGCCGCGATCGCGATGACCACCGGCAGCGCGCCGATGATCATCGTCGGCAGCGGCGCGCCGGCGTGCTGGATCGCGCGCGCCAGGCACAGGTAGTAGAGCAGGTTGCCGACTGCCGCCAGCTTGAGCGCCTCCAGCCAGTCGGCGCGCGCGAGTCGCGCCAGCTCGCGGCGGTCCAGCCAGCCGAGCGGCAGCGCGATTAGCCCGAAGGCGAGGTAGCGGCCGAAGGACTGCAGTGAGGCCGGGTATTCCGGCAGCAGCAGCGGCCCGACGAAGACCAGGCCCCACATCATGCCCGCCGCCAGCGCGAAAGCGACTCCGATCCACATGGCCCTTGCTCCGATCCTGCAACCCTGCGGCAGGCGCTGCCGCAGGCCGGCCCGCGCACGCCGGGCGGCGAGCGCATTGTGGCACGGCCGCCGCGGCGAACCTCGACGGCCGCGTGGCAGGGGCCGGCCCCTGCCTGGGGGGGCGTGTCGGCAAGCCTCGCCGCATGCCGTCGTGCGAGAATGCCCGACGAACGGCTTGCCCGCATCGCCTGGAGCAGCTGTCGGGCAGCCCGGCAGCGAGCGATGTCGCGCCAGGGGGAGACAGGTATGGAAGGATGGTTCGTGTTGAACCTGGGCGATGCAATGCTCGCCGGCGACGCGCTCGATGACGTGCGTGCGTTGTTCGAGCGGGCCGATTCGGCGAGCCGGGCGTCGGCGGTATTGATGCGGCACGAATCCGAAGGCCGTCTGCACTGCGAGCTCAAGCTCTACTTCCCGCCCGAGCTCGCGGCGCTGGCGCGGCGCGTTGGCGCCGGCCCCTGCGCGGCGCCGGCAGCGGCCGGGCTCGGCGTGCTCGCCGGGCGGCCGGAGCGCCTAGATCGCTTGCGCACCGGGGGCGGCTAGCGTCGTGTTGCGCGCCGCGGGGCGCGGATGCGTTGGGCGCCTATCGGTCGTCCTTGGCCGGCTGAAGCCGTCCCCACAAACCCGTCCGAAGCATGTTTCCCGGTAGGGCCGGCTTCAGCCGGCCAGCGGCGCTCGCAGCGACCGCTTCAGCCGGCCGGCAGCGCCCTCTCACAAGGACTTCAGATACTCGGTCAGGTCGGCGATCTCGCCGTCCGAGAGACCCAGCCCGCCCTTCAGGTCGTACAGCCGCACGGCGTCCTGCAGCGTCGCGGCGGCGCCGTTGTGGAAGTAGGGTGGATGCTGCCAGAGGCCGTGCAGTGGTGTCGTGCGGTACTGGCCGGTGGCCGAGCGGGCGGCGTAGCTGGGGGTTTCCGGTTCGGCGACCGAGTCGGCGGGCGGATGCAGGCGCTGGTTGGCGTCGGTCAGCAAGTCACCCGCATGGCAGCCCGCGCAGCCGGCCTTGCCGTCGAACAGTTGCTTGCCGCGTGCGGCGGCGGCCGCATCGAAGCTGCCGGCCGGCGGCGGTGGGGCCGCCAGCGACAACTGGTAGGCCTGCAGCGCGGCCAGCTTGTCGGAGACCCGGTCCTCGGCTCCGTTGCGCACGTCGAGATTCAGCCGGGGTTCGGCGAACGTGCCCCGGCCGCCCATCTCCACCACCGCCACGTAGCGGTTCCAGTAGGCGATCTCGTCGCCGTCGCCGGTGTAGGTGACGCTGTGGATGCCGGCCAGCCCGTAGGCCGGCGGGATCAGCACCGGCGAGCTGAGCCCGTCCACGTTGAAGCGGGGATCGAAGCGCCCCTTGCCCCAGCTGCCGTAGATGGCCTTCGCGGCGTCGTCCAGCGCCGGCGACAGCGCGATGATGGTGCCCGGGTCGAGGTCGCGATTGGGCCAGCCGTCGAGGCGGTGGCCGATGCCCGGCGCCAGCGCGTCGTCCACGGTGGAATGGCATAGCGCGCAGGTGATGCCGACGCGGGTCAGCCGGTCTTCGCCGCCGACCGTCTCGACGCGGCCCTGCAGGCCGACCACCGCGTCGAGCTTGATCAGCGCGACCGTCGTGGCGGGGCTCGCGAGGTCCACCGTGCCGGCTTCGAGCGCGCTCTGCAGGTCGTCGGGCAGCGCATCGAGGTCCACCTTGAGGCCGACCGACAGTGCGGTTGCCGGATCGACGGCGCTGCCGATCACCTCGTGCATGCGCAGCGTATCGCTCCAGAACGCCTCGTCGCCGAAGGTCTCGTGGCGGAAGATCTCGCGGCCCTGTTCGATCTGCGCGGCGTCCTCGGCCGTGCCGTTGTCGTGCGAGCCGCCGCACGCGGCCAGCGTGGCGGCGAGCGTCGCCGCCAGCGTCCGCGCCCAGCTGCGGCCCGCGGGCGGTGCTGTATGGGTTGTCGCTGTCGTGTTCATGGTGTTCTCCCAGTCGAGTACTCAGGACATGAAGGCCAGCGGCACCGGCGCTTCGCCGAGGGCTTGGCGCAGTACCGCCCAGTGCATCGCTTCGTCGCCGAGGATGCTGGCGGCCGCGTGGGCCAGCTCGCGGTTGCCGAACTTCGGCACCGCGCCGAGATAGGCGCCCACCGCCTCGCGCTCGAGGCCGGCCGCGAAGCGCAGCACGTCGGCCTCGACGTGCAGCGTTTCGAGCGGGAAGGCATAGGATTTTTCGCCGGCCGCCGGCGTGCCGCCGAGGCGTTCGACGGTCTTCTCCAACAGCGCCGCGTGGGCGCGGTGATGCCCCTGGAATTCCAGCGCCAGGTCGCGGCTCGGTGCGCGCAACAGGCCGCTGTCGGCGCCTGCCTGGTAGGCGGCGATGGCGCGCCGCTCGGCGGCCAGCGCGCTGTTCAGGATGGCCAGGTCGGCGGCGCCGTCGGACGGCGCGGGCTGCCGCGCAGCGAGCGCGTCGCGGCCGCCCAGCAGCGCCACCGCGGCGGCGGACAACTGCAGCCCGCTGTGCAGGAAGCTGCGGCGTTCGAGGCGGGCGATGGTCGGTTGGAAGCGGGTCGGTCGTTTCATGTCGATCTCCTTTTCGCAGGGTCGAAGAGGCCCCGATGCGTCTTGCGGACGCATCCCGTGGGCATCAGCGGGTGGAAATCCGGCCGGTGCTGCGGCCGGCAGGTGTCAGCCGGGCGAGGGCAGCTCGAGCGGCAGTCCGAGGCGGTGGTGCACCGCCGCCACCAGGCGGTCGCAGCGGGCGCCGTCGAAGGCGAAGAAGTCGTCGATGCCGGCGCCGATCTCGCGCCCGATCGTGTCGCGCAGGTGCTGCCGCGCGCGGAACAGGGCGGTCTTCACGGCGGCTTCGGAGATGCCCAGGCTGAGCGCGGTGTCGGCGACGCCGAGGCCTTCGATCTCGCGCAGCATGAATACCGCGCGGCAGCCGTCCGGCAGGTGGTCGATCGAGGACTCGATCAGCCGATGCAACTGCCTGCGCATCGCGATCGCCTCGGGCGTCTCGCTGGCCGGCGCGGGCCGGTCCGTGGCCGCGGCGTCTTCGCCGCCGGCCGCGGCACGGCCGCGCAGCCTCGACAAGGCCTGGTTGACGACGATGCGGGTCAGCCAGGTGGCCAGGCTGGACTGGCCGCGGAAGCTGCCGAGCGCCTGGTAGGCATTGATGTAGCCGTCCTGCACCGCGTCCTCGGCTTCCGCGTCGTCGTGCAGGATGCTGCGGGCGGTACGGAACAGGCGACGGTTGTTGGCCCGCATCAGGCGTTCGAGGGCCATCGGTTCGCCGGCCAGCACGCTCGCCACCAGGCGCCGGTCACCTTCTCTCGCTTGTAGTGCTTGGCTGGTCAGGGCGCTCATCGTCGCTTCCTCGTTGCTTGTCCTGCCCATTGGATGCGACACCTCGCGCAAAGGTTACGTCGTCCCGCGCAGTGCGGCGGCCTCACTGCCGGTGGCGGCTGCGGAAAGCCGAGGGCGGCATCTGCTGGTGGCGCGAGAAGAAGCGCGAGAAGTAGGCCGGGTCGTCGAAACCGAGCGTCAGCGCGATCGTCGTCACGTCCAGATCGGTGTAGCCCAGCAGCCGGCGGGCCTCCAGCATCAGGCGCTCGTGGATCAGCGCCTTGGCGCTCTGGCCGGTTTCGCTGCGGCAGGTGTTGTTGAGCTGGGCCGCGCTGATGCCGAGCCGCTCGGCGTAGAAATCGACCGGCTTCCACTGGCGGTAGTGCGCATCGATCAGCAGCCGGTAGCGCGTCAGCCGCCGGTGCTGCAGGCTGCCGGCCGGCGGCTGGCCGGCCAGGCTGGCGCGGGCCAGCCACACCAGCACCTCGGTCAGCAGTGCGATCATCATGCTCAGCCGCCCCGGCGCCCGGCTGTGATATTCCAGCCCGAACTGGCGGAAGCTGCGGTCGAGCAGCGCGCGCGCCTCGGGCAGCGAGGCCAGCGCGTGGCGGGCGGGCCGCTCCAGCGCGCTGCCGAGCTCCGGTGAGCGGGCCAGCAGTTCGCGCTGGATCGGCAGCGGGATGCTGAGGATCTGGCCGTCGATGTCGGGCGAGAAGTGGTAGCCGTGCACGCAGCCGGGCGGCACCACCACCAGGCATGGCACCGGCAGCTCGATCTGTTCCGCCTCCAGCGTCATGCGGGCCTGGCCGGCGGCCAGGTGGAGGAACTGGGTCAGCGCGTCGTGGCTATGACTTTCGATTTCCCAATTGTGCAAGACGCTGCGCTCGGCGATGGTCTCGAAATGGACCGGCTCCGGCGTCGCCCAAAGGCGCTCTTCGCCGTATAGCTGATATTTCGGTATGGCATCGGTGGGCATCGGGGCGGCGTGGGGCGTACGTTTGGGCTTGATCGCGGTTTCTGGCCTGTTTTGAAAAGTACAGGCGATTCCTTCGGTAAATGCAAGCGGGGCGATCCCGCGCTGCCTAATCTTGCGTCAAACGATACCGATCCCCATCTCGGAGTGAGACATGAAGACCCAGGTTGGCATCATCGGCGGCGGTCCGTCCGGGCTGTGCCTGGCGCGGCTGCTCAGCCAGCGCGGCATCAAGAGCGTGATCCTCGAGCGGCAGACCCGCGACTACGTGGAGGCGCGCATTCGCGCCGGCATCCTCGAACAGGGCATGGCGGACCTGATGCGCCAGGCCGGCGTCGGCGCACGGATGGACCAGGAAGGCCTGCTGCACGACGGCATCGTGCTGGCCTTCGACGGCCGGCTGGAGCGCGTCGACATGGCGGCGCTGACCGGCGGCAAGCAGGTCATGGTGTACGGCCAGACCGAACTGACCAAGGACTTGTACGACGCGGTGCTGGCCGACGGGAACATCTCCGTGGTGTTCCAGGCCGTCGACGTGCAGCCGCTCGGCTTCCTCGACGGCTCGCCGCGCATCGCTTTCGTCCGGCAGGGCCAGGCTGAGACGCTGGAATGCGACTGGATCGCCGGCTGCGACGGCTACCACGGCGCGTCCCGCGCCGCGGTGCCGCGCGACATGATCACCGAGTTCGAGCGGGTCTACCCGTTCGGCTGGCTCGGCCTGCTGTCCGACACGCCGCCGGTGCACGAGGAGCTGATCTACGCCAACCACGCGCGCGGCTTCGCGCTGTGCTCGATGCGCTCGCACAGCCGCAGCCGCTACTACCTGCAGCTGGGACTGGACGAGAAGGTCGAGGACTGGTCCGACGATCGCTTCTGGGACGAGCTGCGCAGCCGGCTGCCGGCCTCGGTGGCGGAATCGCTGGTGACCGGCCCGTCGATCGAGAAGAGCATCGCGCCGCTCAGGAGCTTCGTCACCGAGCCGCTGCGCTTCGGCCACATGTTCCTGGTCGGCGACGCCGGCCACATCGTGCCGCCGACCGGCGCCAAGGGGCTCAACCTGGCCGCCTCGGACATGTACTACCTGTCGACGGCGTTGATCGCCTATTACGAGCAGGGCCGCAACGACCTGCTCGACCGCTACTCCGAGGTGGCGCTGCGCCGGGTGTGGGCCGCGGTACGCTTCTCGTGGTGGTTCACGCAGTTGATGCACGACTTCGGCGACGATCCGATCGCCCACAAGATCCAGCTCGCCGAGCTGGACTACCTGATGAGTTCGCGCGCCGGCCAGACGACGATCGCCGAGAACTACGTCGGTCTGCCGTTCGAGCCGAGCTTCGTTTGACACCTTGGCCGGCTGAAGCCGGCCAAGGTGCTCCGCGTCCGCCGCGCCGGCGCCTCAATCGCCGAACAGGCCGTCGAGCGGATTGGCCTTCGGCTTGTCGGAGCTGGCCGCCGGGCGGCAGGCGTACTCGTCCTCGATGTTGTCGCGGTAGTAGCTCCAGGCCGCGCCGGAGCTGCTGAGCTGGCGCCAGATGCTTTCACCGACGCCGCTGTATTGTAGCGTGTCGCCGTTGTCGAGCTGGACTTGCAGGAT
>JBNLET010000054.1:0-18928 GCA_050305135.1 Rhodocyclaceae bacterium
AGCGCCTCGCGCCCCATCACCGAGCAGTGCATCTTTTCCGGCGGCAGACCGTCGAGGAAATCGGCGATGTCCTGGTTCGAGACCTGCAGCGCCTCGTCCAGCGTCATGCCCTTGACCATCTCGGTCAGCGCCGAGCTGGAAGCGATCGCCGAGCCACAGCCGAAGGTCTGGAAATGCGCGTCGAGGATGCGTTCGGATTCCGGTTCGACCTTCAGCATCAGCCGCAGCGCGTCGCCACAGGAGATCGAACCGACGTCGCCGACGCCGTTGGCATCGTCGAGCGGCCCGGCGTTGCGCGGGTTGTAGAAGTGTTCCTTGACCTTTTCAGAGTAATCCCACATGGCTGGCTCCCGTATTCAATGCAAGTCGCTTGGATGGCGCATCCGCCTCAGGCGGCGAAGGACTGGCCGCAGGCGCAGGACTTGTTGGCCTGCGGGTTCTCGAACTTGAAGCCGCTGCCGGACAGCGAATCGACGAAGTCCACGGTCGTGCCGTCGAGCAGCGGCGCCGAGTACGGATCGACCAGCACGGTCAGGCCGTCGAAATCCAGCGTCAGGTCGTCGACCTCCTGCTCGGCTTCCAGCTTCAGGCCGTACTGCAGGCCGGCACAGCCCCCGCCGGAGACGGAGATGCGCAGCCCGGCAACCGGGTCGGCGGAGGTTTCGACGAAGCGGCGGACGGCGTCGAGGGCAGTCGGGGTCAGCGTGATCATGGCAAGCCTCTGCGGGTCGTTGAGTTGTGACGATTCACTCGACGCAACGCCCATGCCATGCCGCAAATCAGGCTCAAGTGACTGTTTTGATTGAAATCAAATCGAGCCAAACGGTGCCGATTGTGCGGTAGCTTCCAGCGCAAGGCCGGCGCGTTGTTGCAAAGGCCACAAGCCCCGCACATCCGACATCGGCACGCGCGTCCGCGTAGACTGAAAAGGCAGCGCCCTAGAGGCGCTGCCCTGTTCCTCGCCACCGGCCGAAGCCGGCGCGAGCTCAGCCGAGGATCCGCTCGTAGGCCAGGCGCAGCAGCTCGCGCTGCAGCGGCGGCACCCCGCGCGACTCCATGATCGAGATGAAACGCCCGCCGCTGTCGGCCACCGCGGCGATCGGCGGATCGGTGGTCACGATTTCCACCAGCCACACCGGCACGGCCGGCGAACCGATCGCCGCCAGCGGTTCGCCGTCCACGCGCAGATCGCCCGGCGCCAGGCCGAGTTCCCGCGACACGCGCGACAGGCCGGCGGCCGGATGGCCGCGCACGCTGCCCTCGTCGAGCACTTCGCAGAGCTCGCCATCGTCGTCCGCCGCTTCCGGCACGACCACGTCGCGGCCGACCAGCAGGAAGCGCGTGCGGGCACTGGTGCGCTGCTTGTGGTAGAGCACGCAATGCCAGTCCACTTGCTGATCCTGCGCCACCTCGAAAGCGGGTGCGCTCATCTCCATCATCATTGTTCTGGTCTCCTCACTCACTGCGGGAGATCGAGCACACGCACCTCCCCGCACAGGCGATCTCCCCTGCCCCATGCGGTCACCGCCTCGACGAAGCGCCGGCCCTCCCACACCAGCACGTCGTGTTCTGCAAAGAAGCTGCCGTCGCCATTGACGCTGATCTCGCCCCGGCGACCCGCGCCGTCGGCCGGCCAGCGGCCGAGCGAGACGACGTCGCCGCTGAGCGGATCCTTCCGTTCCTGCCAGCGAATGCGCTCGGCCAGCACGCAAACGGCCCCATGCCGCTGCCACTCGGCCGCGAGCTCGTTCATGCGGCGGCAGACCGCCAGCAACACCTGCTGGCGCAGCGCGAGCGGATCCGCCGGCTCGGTCATGCGCTTGCTCAGGCCGCCACCGCGCTCGGCCCGTGGGTGTGGCAGCCCTTCGGACAGACCCGCGCACAGGAACCGCAGCCGATGCAGTCGAGACCGTTGACGATCGTCATGATCATCATGTTGTCGTCGTCGAGGTCCTCGTCCAGTTCGTCCTCGTCGCGCTCGACCAGGTCGAAGACCTCGCGCGGGCAGACCTTGTAGCAGCGGCCGCAGCCGATGCACCTGCCGCCGTCCAGTTCGAGCACGAATTGCGGCACCCACGGCGCGCCGCCACGCGTCAGGCCGGTGATCTGTTCCATTTCTTCCACTCCACGCGGGACGCCGCGCGCCCCGCACTTCAGTTGTCCATGGCAGCCGCCCGGGGCGGCAGCCGCTCACGCGAGCGTCGCTTCCGCCAGCCGCTTGCTCGCCTCGGCCCAGGCCTGGCACGCGTCGTAGGTGGACTGCGCGAGGCCGGGAATCTCCTGGTAGGCCGCCGGCAGGCGGTCCTCCACCAGGTCGTGCATCTGCGACGCCCATTCGGAGGCGATGCGCTTCAGCTTGCGGACCTCCTTTTCCAGCGCCTTCAGCTCGTCCTCGCTCATCTCACAGCCCCGCCACGTCCGGATACTTGCCGACCAGCTCGACCGCCACCGAGAGGATCTTGTCGGCCTCGTCCTTCATCTTCGACAGCGACTCGAAGCCGAAGCGATGCACGTCGCGCAGCGTGCGATCGACCACGATCAGCTTGCCGACCGTGATCAGCGCGCGGCCGAAGCCTTCGTGCGAAATGTTGATCAGCGAGCCGGCCATGCGGCCGCACTCCTTCTCGAGAAGCGCCGCGATGGCGTTGTAGAAGGCTCTCACGCGGGCGATCGTGACGTCGTCGGGATCGCCCACGACCGGGATCATGCGGCGGTCTTCCCTGGTTACCACATAGGGTTTCAGCACCCGCTCGACCGGCCAGCCGTCGTAGCTGCCGTAGCTGTCCAGCGCCCGCGTCTGCTTGTTCATTTCCTTGATGAAGTCGGACGACATCAGGCCTTCTTCGGCGACGATTTCACTCATGTTCGAACTCCTGCTCGAGGGGGATGATGGTTCGGACCCCGCCTGTCGACGGCGCCAGCGGAACCGGTGTCATTCGGCCGGCGTACAGCCGGCTCAGCAGGCGCGAGACCGCGAACCCGGCAACGGTCCCCAGCAGCGCAGCGAGCGGTTGCAGCGCGGCGGCGGCCGGCGGGACCAGCAGCGCGCCCGCCAGCAGGCCGAGCAGCGGCGGCAGGTAGGCCAGCACTGCAGCCACCAGCAGCGCGCCCTCCGGCAGGCCGAGTTCCAGCACCTCGCCGACGCGATGGCCGGCCGCGGCCGGCAGTTCGAGTTCGCGCTGTGCCGCCGGCAGCAGCCTGGCCAGCCTGGCGCTGCCGCAGTCGGACGACTTGCCGCAGCTGCTGCAGCCGCTCACCAGCGGCACGAGCCGCATCCGGCCGGCCTCGATGGCGACGATGCGCGCCTGTTCGCGGATCATCGCTACGCCTCCCAGCCTTCGTCGGCCATCGCCGCGAAGCGGCCCGGATCGGACTTTTCGCCTGCCCGCAGCGCCTTGGCAAGCCAGCCGGAGGGGCCGCTCTTCAGCTCGGCCTGGATCCGGGCCACCAGCCCATCGATCGAACTGCCCTCCTCGACCTTGAGCGGCTGCACGCCCTTGGCCAGCAGGCGCTGCACCGCCGAGGCGCCTATCGCGCAGGCGTAGACAGCCGCGCAGCCCTCGAGCAGCGCGATCTTGGCGTCCAGCTTGCCCTCGTGGCCGTCCATCTCGGTCTCGATGAACTGCGCGACCTCGCGCAAGCGCGCATTGTCTTCGCCGACCTCGACGATGGCGAAGGCGGCGGCGGCGCCGAAGTGCTGATCGACCGCCTCGCGGTCGCTCGAGGCGAAGGCGATCGACAAGCTCACGGCACTCTCCTCAATGGCGTTCGGCACCAGGCTCAAGCGGCGGGCGCGCGCCCGTACCGGGCGCGGCGGTGCGGAGCACGGCGTGGTAGGGGGCGATGGCATGTTGTTGTCCATGGTGGGCCAGAAGCATGTTGGAAATGTCGAACAGCGCCTGCCGTCCGCCGCGGTAGCCGATCCACTGGCGCGCGTAGCCCCCCACCAGGTCGTACTGCGGGAAGCCGGCGCGCAGCAGCGGAATGGCAAGCCGCGTCGCGCTGTCGGCGGCATGGCTGTTCGAAACGAGCAGTTGTGCGCGGCCGACGCGGGCCAGCGTCTCGAGGTCTTCCAGGTCGCCGATCTGCACCGTCGCGGTCGGCACGTCGGCCAGCGCGGCGGCCCGCTCCGGCGCCACCGCGGCCACCACCTCGGCGCCGAAGCTTGTGACGAACTCGGCCAGCGCCAGCAGCAGGTCCGGGTCGGCCGCGATCGCGACGCGCGCGAAGCCGAGCATGAAATGGCAATCCACCATCGCGTCCTGCAACTGCGCGCGCCAGCGCTCCACCTGCGGCGGCACCGGCTGGCCGGACAGTTCCGCCAGCAGTTGCACCAGCCGGTCGTTGGCGGCCAGGCCCATCAGGTGGTCGAAGCGGCTGTCCGGCACGCCGCTGCGCTCGGCCAACAGGTCGGCAGCGGCGTTCAGCGAGCGGCCGACGACGATCGTGTGCGCGGCCTCGTTCACCGTGCCGATCTCGGACACCGGCGTGCCGCCGAACGTGATCGGCGTGAAGTCCTGCTGGATCAGGTGGCCGTCGAGCGAGTCGCCGACGTCCGGAAAGATCAGCGGACGCAGGCCGAACAGCGCGAACAGCTCGCGCAGGTGTTCCAGGTCGCCCGGCGTCAGCGAGGCATTGACGAGCAGGTTCACCTGCTTCGGCCGCCGCCCGACGCGGCTGCGGTCGTCCGCCACCAGGCCCTCCACCATCGCCTTGACGGCCAGCGCGAAACCGCTCTCGAGACAGCCGACGTAGTCCGGCGTATCGACCGGGATCACGGCCACGTGGTCGTGCTCCGGGTACTGCTGGCGGAACTCGCGAAGGTTGCGGTGCACGTCGGCGCCCTGGGTTTCGGACAGGCCGGTGGTCGGCAGGCCGATCAGGGCCGGCTTCTGCTTGCGGCAGATCGTCTCCAGCCCCTGCACCACGTTGTCGTCGGCGCCGAGCACGGTGCTGGCCTGGTCCATCGCGGTGGTCTGCAGCGGGATCGGCTCGCGGAAGTGGCGCACGAAGAACACCTTGGCGAAAGCCGTACAGCCCTGCGAGCCGTGCAGCATCGGGATCGCCCGTGCGATGCCGAGGAAGGCCAGTGCCGCGCCGGTGGTGGAACTGGTCTTCAGCGGACTGACCGACAGCGGCTTGGCGCGTTTCTTGATCTCGGCCATGTCAGGACTCCTGCCGGGCCGGCAGTGCAATGCCGGCCCGGCGCGAATGTAGCGAGCGTGGCGGCTGTCGCATCACGCCACCTCGACCGCGAGGCGGTCGACCGGCGCGTCGTCGAGCGGCAGGATCAGGTCGTCCTCGTCGAGCTCGGCGGCGACCGGCTGCGGCGGCTGCACGCCGACCCATGGCGCCGGCGCCCTGACCTGCGACCACACCGGCGACTCCAGCGTCAGCGCAAGCTGGCGCGTCAGTTCGACCATGCCCTGGTAGCCGGCGTAGCCGAATTCGCGCTCCTGGTTGATGTCGAGAAACGGCAGCCGCGCCTTCAGCGCCGTGTACAGGTTGCGCCCGCCGGCGATCATGATGTCGGCCTGCAATTCTTCCATCAGGTTCAGCAGCGCCCTGGCCGAGCCGTCGGTGATCATCCGTGCTTGCGCACCCATCAGCTCGCGGATGCGCGCCTTGTCTTCTTCGGTGGACTTCTTCGTCGCGGTCGCCACCACGTTCATGCCCAGGTCCTGTAGCGCCGAGACCACCGACCAGCTCTTGACGCCGCCGGTGTTGAGCAGCACCCGCTTGCCGGCCAGGCGCTCGCGCCACGGTGCGAGCTGCGCGCCGATGCGGGCCTCTTCGCGCGCGATCAGCGCCTCGGTGCGCTCGGAGAGCGAGGGGTCGCCGATCAGGCGGGCGAAGCCGCGCAGCGCCGCCGACATGTCGCCGATGCCGTAGAAGCTGCCCTCGAACCACGGCGTGCCGTAGCTTTCCTCGAGCTTGCGGGCCACGTTCAGCATCGCCTTCGAGCACACCATCATGTTCGCTTCGGCTCGGTGCATGGTCTGCACCTCGTGGTAGCGGCCGTCGCCGGACAGCGTGCACAGGATGCGCAGGCCGAGCTCGTCGAAGATCGGTGCGACGTGCCAGAACTCGCCGGCGATGTTGTATTCGCCGACCAGGTTCACGTCGTGGATCGTGATGCCGCGGGCGGCGTAGTCGGCCACCACCTCGTCCGGCAAGGGGTCCGGCTCGCGCGTACCGACCACGTGGCACACCATCGCGTCGGCGCCGATGCGGTTGCCGAGGTTCTTCGTGCCGTAGAAGCCGGCGCAGTCGATCGGCACCACCGGCACGCCGAAGTGCTCGGCGGCGGCCTTGCACACCGCGTCGATGTCGTCGCCGATCAGCGCCGGCACGCAAGTGTTGTAGACGAACACCGCGGGCGGCCGCCGGCTGTTCACGGCCTGGCCGATGGCGTGGAAGAGCCGCTTCTCGGAGCGGCCCATGACCACGTCCTGCTCGGTCAGATCGGTGGTCATGCCGATCTTGTACAGCGCCGGGCCGGTGCTGCGGGTGCCGCGGTTGTCCCACGACGATCCGGCACAGGCGATCGGGCCGTGCACCACGTGGGCCACGTCGGCGATCGGCAGCATCGCGATCTGCGCGCCGTCGAACGCGCAGCCGCCGGCCGAGGCCCCCGGCGTCGGCCGCGCGCAGCCCGATTTGGACTTCCTGTTGTGGCTGCAGGCGGGCTCGTTGAGCAGTTCCGAGACTTCGGACGGTTTCATGGCGCAAGACCCTGATATGGTTCCCCCCAATCGGCGCAAGCCCTGTGCCAGACGGCAAGGTATTGATTCGTATGGGCATGAAGCCGAAAATCCAGCAGGAACTTGTGCGCTTCGCGCGCAATTGTCGGGGATGCGACACGAACCGGAAGCGCGCCTCAAGACGGCCGCCGCCAACATCGATATCCTTGACGGGATCCTTGCATCAAGAGCCAAACCTCGGAGTCCACCATGTTCCCGCTGAGCATCGACAGCCCGCTGTTCATTCCCAACCTGTGCTGGCTGATGGCCGGCACGATGGTGCTGGTCGCGGCCAGCAATGCATTGGCACCGTTCGCGGCGAAATGAGCGGCCACCGCGGCGAAGCGCTGCAACTTGACTCCCTAGCCGCGCCCGCCAATCATCGGCTGCTAGCCACGCGACGGAGCAGACATGCGAGCTGAGGAATTGCGCGAGATCCAGGCGCCGCTGAAGAACCGCTACCGCGAGGACCCGGCCGCGGCCGTCATCACGCTGTCGGCGCAAGGCCGCCTGGGGGACGGCGTGGCCTGCTCGGTGGACACCGGACGGGCGCTGGTCGAGGCCGGGCTGCACCCGGCCAGCGGCGGCAGCGGCATGCTGGCCTGTTCGGGCGACATGCTGTTGCAGGCGCTGGTGGCCTGCGCGGGTGTGACGATCTCGGCGGTCGCGACCGCCCTCGGCATCGAGCTACGCGACGGCCGACTGCGCGCCGAGGGCGAGCTCGATTTCCGCGGTACGCTGGGCGTGGACAAGCAGGCGCCGGTCGGTTTCCGCGCGATCCGGCTGCAGGTCGAGCTCGACACCGATGCCCCCGCCGACGCCGTCGACAAGCTGATGCAGCTGTCGGAGCGCTATTGCGTCGTCTTCCAGACGCTCGCCAACGGCGTGCCGGTCAGCGTCGAACGGTCGGGCGGAGACTGAGGCGCCGCCCGATCGCCGGGCTCAGATGACTTTCAACAACTGCTCGCGCAGCTCCTCGGCGCGCCTGCGGCCCTGGCGGGTATCGACGATGTGGCGGTACCAGTCGGGATACAACAGCCGCAATTCGTCGTGATTCTTGGCCGAATTGATCGTGCTCATCAGTGTCACGTGGGTGTATTGGCCGCAGAAGGTGCGCAAGGTGTTGATCATGAAATGGCGGGCCTTCTCGGTATCGGCCGGGTCCGGCGCCGGTCCCAGTTCGCGAAACGCGGTGATGGACGGCAGCTGACCTTCCACAGGCAGTTCCTTGCCGGAGTCCTGGCGTACAGCCGTGGCCTCGATGTAGCCGGCTTCTTCCAGTTCGCCCAGCGTGTGGGTCAGGTCGTCGGCGGCCACCAGGTCGCGCAGTTCGGCGACGGTCCGCTTGCCGTCGATCATGATCAGCACGCGACGCGTGCGTGGGTGCAAACCACCGCTTCTGTCGGTGATCTCGGTTCGCCCCTTGTCTGTCTTCGCAAATACTACGCCCACTGCATTGTCTCCTGGCCATTGAGGACTGCTCGCTGCCTGGGCCCTGCTCTGCGGCAGGGTTGGCAGCTCTTGCGTTGACGGCCGACGCGCCCCGGCCTTTAGTTCATGTTTGCGACGCGTGCATACTTGCTACAAATTTTACAATTCCACCGGCCTGACGATCAGACGATCGGCACCACGGCCTTGACCTGAGCATAAATCACGATGCCGGGCTCCAGCGCCAACAGCTCGCGCGAACGACGAGTGATCCTGGACAGCAGACGCGCGCCTGAACCGATGCGCAGCCGCACCAGGCATTGCTCGCCGTCGCAGGCGATCGATTCGAGGACCGCCGGCAGGATGTTGGTGATGCTCGAGCCCTCCGGCCGGAACAGCGCCAGACTGACGTCGCGGGCATGGATCCTGACCCGCAGCGCTTCCCCGCACGCCTGCTCGACCCGTGCCGCCCACAGGTCGATGCCGCCGACGTCGAGCCGCGTCAGTCCGTATTCCGGGTCGTGCTCGGCGACCCGCGCCTCGAGCATCACGCCGGCCTCGCCGCTGCGCGCCAGCGGCGAATCCAGGCTCGCCATGACCTCGCCCAGCGGTCCCGACGCGACGGTCCTGCCGCCTTCCATCAGCACCAGGTGATCGGCCAGCCGGACCATCTCGTCGATCGAGTGCGTCACGTACAGCACCGGGATCGACAGTTGCCGGTGCAGGCGCTCGAGGAAGGGCAGGATCTCGCTCTTGCGCCCCTCGTCCAGCGCCGCCATCGGCTCGTCCATCAGCAGGATGCGCGGCGCGCTGGACAGCGCGCGGGCGATCGCGACACGCTGGCGCTCGCCGCCGGACAGGCCGTCCGGCATGCGATCCATCAACGCACCGATGTCGAGCATGCCCAGCAGTTCCCGGTCCATCGTGGCCCGGCGCACACCCGAGCGCTGCAGCGCGAAATCCAGGTTGTCGCGCACCGACAGATGCGGGAACAGACTGGCCTCCTGGAAAACATAGCCGATCGGCCGCTTGTGAGACGGCAGCCACAGCCCCTTGCGACTGTCCTGCCAGCACTCGTCGCCGATCGCGAGCCACCCCTGCTCGGCCCGTGTCAGCCCCGCCACGCAGCGCAGCACGGTCGTCTTGCCGCAGCCGGACGGACCGAACAGCACGCTCACGCCGCGGTCCGGCAAGGCCAATTCGACGTTCAGTTCGAATTCCTTCCAGCGCAGCCGGAATTCGGCTTCGATGCGGCTCAAGCGCGGCCTCGCAACAGGTTCGACGACGGCCCGCGCCGGTTCAGCAGTTGCAGCGCCAGCAGCGATGCGAAGCTGAACAGCAGCAGTCCGCCGGCGAGCACGTGGGCGTGCTCGTACTCGAAGGCCTCGACCCGGTTGTAGATCGCGATCGACAACACCTGGGTGCGTCCCGGGATGTTGCCGCCCATCATCAGCACTACGCCGAATTCGCCCAGCGTATGGGCGAATCCGAGCACTGCGGCACTGAGCAGGCCCGGCCGGCTGAGCGGCAGCACGACGTGCACGAAGGTGTCGATCGGACCGGCTCGCAGCGTGGCGGCCACCTCCAGCATGCGTTCGCCGAGCGAGGCGAAGGTGGACTGCAGCGGCTGCACGACGAAGGGCAACGAGAACAGCGTCGAAGCCAGCACCAGGCCCGAAAACGTGAATGGCAGCGTGCCGAGGCCGAGTGCGACGGTCAGCTTGCCGAGCGGGCCCTGCGGGCCGAGCAGCACCAGCAGGTAGAAACCCAGCACCGTCGGCGGCAGCACCAGCGGCACGGCCACCAGCGCGGAGACCAGGCTGCCGAGCACGGAATGCGTGCGCGCCAGCCACCAGGCCAGCGGCATGCCGATCGCGAACAGGATCGCCAGCGTCACGCCGGCCAGCTTGGCGGTCAGCGCGATCGCCTGCCAGTCCTCAGCGGCGAGAGTGAACCCGGTCATGCAACTCCAATCGGAACATGGCGGACGCAAGCTCGCCGCCCGGTGCGTGAGTTTGCCGCAATTGCACGGCCTTGCGGGCGGCTGCGTTCAATGGCGCGAGAACAAATCCCCGGCCTCGCATGCGATGCGCGTCGGGTCCGGCTTCGGCGCCGGTTCGGCACCGCGGCGCGCCATCTGGCGCGGAAGGCCGTCGCCGGTCGCGGTTGCGGTCTTCAATTCGCCACCTCGTAGCCGAACTTCCTGATGATCTCGCGCGCCTCGTCGGAACGCATGTAGGCGGCCAGCGCACGCGCCGCCGCGGAGCGTTCGCCGCTCTTCAGCACCACCAGGTCCTGGCGCAGCGGCTCGTGCATGCCGTTCGGCACGCGCCACAGCGATCCTTCGCCAGCAATGCCGTCCCGCAGCACCTGCGACAGCGCGACGAAGCCCAGCTCGGCATTGCCGGAGGCAACGAACTGGTAGCTCTGGCCGATGCTCTCGGCGGTCACGATGCGCGGCTTCAAGGTCTCCAGCAACCCCAGGGACTGCAGCGTCTCCTCGGCCGCGCGGCCGTAGGGCGCGAGCTTCGCATCGGCCAGCGCAAGGCGCTTGAAGCCGCCCTGCGCCAGCACGCGGCCGTCGCCATCGACCAGCCCCGGCCGCGCGCTCCACAGCGCCAGTTGCCCGACCGCGTAGGTATAGCGGCTGTCCTCGACCGCCAGTCCCTCGTCGACCAGGCGCGCCGGCGTCGCCGAATCGGCCGCCAGGAACACATCGAACGGCGCGCCGTTGCGGATCTGCGCGTACAGCTTGCCGGTCGAGCCGAAGGCCAGGCTGGCATGATGGCCGGTCGCCGCGGCGAAGGACTCGGCGACGAGCTTCATCGGTGCAGTGAAATTGGCGGCCACCGCCACCAGCACCTCCGCGGCGAACAGTTGCAGCGGCAGCGCCAAGCCAAGTACGAGGGCAAGCAAACGGATCATCGGGCGACTCGTCGGATCGAGGTTTTCGCACTGCCACGCGACAAGCGTGCCAGCTTCCGTGGCGCACGGGATTGCCGCCGCAGGCGGGCACGCGCCGACGGGATTGTCGCAAATCCTACGACTTCGATCGTTTTTCGCGCGCCGCTTCGCGCAACGCCTCCACCGTCAGATCCGGCGTCAGGCGATCGGCCGCCAGCCGCAGGTGGATCAGGCTCGGGCCCGCGCGGCCGGTGCTGCGTGCCAACGCGGCCTCGAATTCCGCCAGCGAATCGACCGCCTCGCCGGCGGCGCCGTAGGCCCTCGCCAGCGCCGCGAAATCCGGGTTGGCGAGGGCCGTGCCGCTCGTGCGCCCCGGGAAACGCCGCTCCTGGTGCATGCGGATCGTGCCGTACTGGCCGTTGTCCACGACGACGAAAACGATCGCCAGCCGCTCGGCAACCGCGGTCGCGAGTTCCTGGCCGTGCATCAGGAAGCAGCCATCGCCTGCCCAGCAGGCGACGCGTCGCTGCGGATGGCGCAGGGCCGCCGCGATCGCGGCCGGCAGGCCGTAACCCATCGAGCCCGAGGTCGGCGCCAGCTGGCTGCCGCGGCGGCGCCAGCGAAAGAAGCGGTGCAGCCAGATCGCGTAGTTGCCGGCGCCGTTGCAGACGATGCCGTCGTCGCCGAGGTGGCTTTCCAGCGCCCGCACGATGGCGCCGAGTGGCAATTCGCCCGGCTCGTCGCCGGGCTCGGAGAATGCGAGCCAGTCCCGATGGGCGGCCTCGCACTGCGCGGCGTCCGCTGCAGCCGGTGGCGCGAGCTGCAGCAGCGCCTCGCTGACCTCGCCTATGCCGGCCACGATCGGCAGCTCGGGCCGATAGACGCGGCCCAGCTCGCCGGCGTCCGGGTGCGCATGGACCAGCACCTGGCGCGGATTCGGCGCCTCGATCAAGCGGTAGCCGCTCGTCGTCATCTCGCCCAGCCGCGCGCCCAGCACCAGCAGCAGGTCCGCGTCGCGGATGCGGCGCGCCAGCGCCGGATCGATGCCGATGCCGACGTGGCCGGCATAGCAGGGATGGAGGTTGTCGAAATAGTCCTGGCAGCGGAACGACACGCCGACCGGCAGCCGCCAGCGCTCGGCGAAGCGCTGCAGCCGCTCGCAGGCCGCGGTCGACCAGCCCGGCCCGCCGGCCAGCACGAAGGGGCGGCCAGCCTGCCGCAGCAAGTCGCCGAGCGCCGCCATCGCGGCGGCCGAAGGCGCCGCTTGGGGCAGCGGCGGTGGCGCCAGCGTCGCGGCCTCGCTCTCTTCCCGCAGCACGTCCTCGGGCAGCGCGACGACGACCGGCCCGGGACGGCCGGACGAAGCCGTGCAGATCGCCCGCGACAGCAGCTCGGGAATCCGGCCGGCGGCGTCGATGCGCACCGTCCATTTCGCCAGCGGTGCGAACATCGCCTCGAAATCCACTTCCTGGAAGGCCTCGCGGCCGCGATGGCCGCGCGCCACGTCGCCGATCAAGAGCAGCATCGGCGTCGAGTCCTGCCGCGCCACATGCACGCCGGCGCTGGCATTGGTGGCGCCCGGGCCGCGCGTCACGAAACACACGCCCGGTGCCGGCCCGAGCTTGCCCCAGGCCTCGGCCATCATCGCCGCGCCTCCCTCCTGGCGGCAGGTGACGAAGCGCAGCGGCGCGTCCAGCAGCGCGTCGAGCACGTCCAGATAGCTCTCGCCGGGGACGCCGAAAGCGGTGTCGATGCCGAACGCGCACAGCTGCTCGACCAGGATGCGCGCACCACTGCGCGCCACCGCGGCGCTCACTGGAACCTGACGCCCTGGGCGAGCGGCAGGCTGCCCGAGTAGTTGATCGTGTTGGTCGCCCGCCGCATGTAGGCCTTCCAGGCGTCCGAGCCCGCCTCGCGCCCGCCGCCGGTGTCCTTCTCACCACCGAAGGCCCCGCCGATCTCGGCCCCCGACGGGCCGATGTTTACATTGACGATGCCGCAGTCGCTGCCGGCGGCGGACATGAAGCGCTCGGCCTCGGCCAGATCCGACGTGAAGATCGACGACGCCAGGCCCTGCGGCACGCCGTTGTGCAGCGCGATCGCCTCGTCCAGCTCGCGGTAGCGCAGCAGGTACAGGATCGGCGCGAAGGTCTCGCGGCACACCAGGCGGTTCTGCTCGCTGCACTCGACGATCGCCGGCCGCACGTAGTGGCCGCCCTCGCAGCCGGCGATCCGCAGCCGGCCGCCGCCGCTGACCGGCCAGCGCTCGTCGCGCGCCGCGGCCAGCGCGGTCTGCTGCATCGCGAAGGCGCGGCCATCGATCAGCGGCCCGACCAGCACGCCCGATTCGAGCGGGGTGCCGATCGGCAGGCTGGCGTAGGCGCTCTTCAGCCGTTCGAGCAGATCGTCGGCGATCGATTCGTGCACGATCAGCCGGCGCAGGCTGGTGCAGCGCTGGCCGGCGGTGCCGACCGCGGCGAAGACGATCGCGCGCTGCGCCAGTTCGAGGTCGGCACTCGGCGCGACGATCATGCCGTTGTTGCCGCCCAGTTCCAGCAGGCAGCGACCGAAGCGCTTCGCCACCCGCGGCGCCACCGCCTCGCCCATGCGGCACGAGCCGGTGGCCGACAGCAGCGCCACGCGCCGCTCCTCGGCCAGCGCCCGACCCAGTTCGGCGCCGCCCACCAGCACCGCGGCCAAGCCATCGGGCACGTCGTCCATGCCGTCGGCCGCCTCGATCAGCAAGGCATGGCAGGCCAGCGCCGTCAGCGGGGTCTTCTCCGACGGCTTCCACACCACGGCGTTGCCGCACACCAGCGCGATCGCCGCGTTCCAGGCCCACACCGCGACCGGGAAATTGAAGGCCGTGACGACGGCACAGATGCCGATCGGATGCCAGCTCTCCATCATCCGGTGGCCCGGCCGCTCGGAAGCCATCGTCAGGCCGTAGAGCTGGCGCGACAGACCGAGCGCGAAATCGCAGATGTCGATCATCTCCTGCACCTCGCCCTCGGCTTCGGACAGGATCTTGCCGCACTCCATCGTCACCAGCCGCGCCAGCGCCGGCTTCTCCCGCCGCAGCACCTGGGCGAAGCGCCTGAGCAGCTCGCCGCGGCGCGGCGGCGGCACCAGGCGCCAGTCGAGCCAGGCCTGTCCGGCCCGTTCCAGCGTCTCCGACAACTCGCCCTCGCCGGCCGGCGCGAGCTGCACCAGCACCGAGTCGTCGATCGGGCTGCGCACCACCAGCTCGCCTTCGAGCGCCGGTACGCCGATGCCGGCCAGATACGCCCTCGCCTGTTCGCCGAACTGCATCTCCCCGCCTCCGTCTAGCGCTGCCGGACCGGCGGCGGCGCGAACGCCCGCGCCGTCGCCCGCCGGCCGAGCCTCCAGCATGGGCCCGATCCGTCACCGGATGCAAGCCGCTGCAAACCGGGCCGTACAGTGCGAAAGCGCACGATCGGTCGCTGCAGGAAGTTGCAATGCAGCATGCCGTGCGCGATAGTCCAGTCCGAGTACGCACAGCAGACCGACTTCAAGCCATGACCCGCTCCAGATTGATCCCGATCCTGTCCCTTGCCACGCTGTTGGCAACGCCCGCCCTCGCCGATGCGGCGGTATACAAGTGCATGGTCGACGGCAAGCTGGTCTATTCCGACCGCCGCTGCGAAGCCGACTCGGCGCCGATCAATGCCGCGCCGGCGATGAACAACGGCTCGACCGGAGGCCACCGCAGCTCGCCCTCCTATTCCCGCAGCCACGGCAAGCGCAGCAAGGACGCGGGCAGCACCTCGAAGGCGGCCGTGATCGACCGCAGCGACCCGGCCAAGCGCGCGCTGTGCGCTGAAGTGAAGCGGCGCAAGGAAGCCGCCGAGAAGAACGGCGGCACGTACCGCGGCAAGTCGGCCCGGGAACTGGACGAACTGGAGTTCTCGCGCTGCTTCGGCCACGTGAACGGCGCCCAGTGAGGCGCCGTCCCGCTCAGCAGCGGTAGGGCCGGCGGCAGTAGTCGATGACGCAGGCCATGTCGCGTTCGGGCAGGTAGCGGTAGCCGGCCTGCCACTGCGCCAGCACCGAGCGCGCGAGCGATTCCGGCACGCCGCGGCCGGCCGCCAGGTCGAAGAACCAGGCCATCGGGTAGCCCGCCTGGCGGTCGTAGGCGATCAGCGCGTTGGCCAGCTCAACGCCGTCCACGGCCTCGGGTGCCGGCGGCAGGATCGAGTCCCGGACCGGGATCGGCTTGATGCCGATGCGCTCGACGCGATAGCGGTCGGTCCAGTTCGAGATCTGCATCAGCCAGTGCCCGGACAGCGGCTCGGCCGCCGCCCGCGCACGATTCCAGTCGGCCACGAAGCGCAATGCAGCGGCGGTTTCGCCGGCCAGCTGCAGCGTCATCCGGGCCACCACCCGCGCCACGTCGTGCACCCGCCGCAGCCGATAGACCGGCATGCCGACCGGCCTGCCCTCGGCGGCCTTGCGCGGCACCGCCACCAGGTCCTCGACGCTGTCCGGATTGCCGTGCTCGCCGAGGCGGTGGGAGGTCACTTCGCGCAACTCCTCCACCTCGAGCTGGATGAAAGATTCCGGCGCCTTGCCATAGCAGGCGACGAAGTAGTGCGTCAGCCCGGCGAAGCGCGTCGCGATCGGCGCTTCCCGCGTCGGCGGCAGGCCGATGTCGAAACGCAGGTCGGCTTCCTCCACCTCGCCGCGGCAGGCCGCCAAGAGCCGCGCGCCGTCCTCGTCGGCCAGCGACCAGGCCGCTTCGGCCCAGCTCTGGATGTCGTCGGTGATCGGTTCGCCGGTCGGCGTGATCAGCCCGCCCAGCCGGAACCAGCCGTTGCGCGACACGCGCGCCTCGAAGCGGTGGGCCGGCGCGGCCGATTCGAGTCGCTTCAGCAGATCGCCGTGCTGCGGCCGCGGCCGCGCTGCGCGGCAGGCGCTGTCGATGGCTTTGATGGTGGCGATGTCTAGCGTTTGATCCATGGCGGCGGGGCAGATTTCGATGGTTCAGTCGGGCGATGCCAGACGCTGCGCGATGCGCTCGCGCACGATCGGCTCGGTCTCGCGCAGCAGGTGGGGCGCCAGCGCCTCCCGCGGTACGCGCTCGACGGCTTCGAAGCGCACCGCCCAGTCGTCGTCGCTCAGCATCTCGGCCGCCTGCTCCGGCAACATGCGGGCACAGGCGACGCGGCGCACTTCGGCGTCCTCGTCGTCGGCCATCATGCCGAGCGCGAATGACGGCAAACGCCTTGCCACGGCCTTGCGCACCTCGCGGTCCGTATCGTGCGCGAGCTGCGGCAGCCGGCCGGCGGGCAGGCGCTGGGCAGCGACGAAACGCACCCGGTAGTCGGCATCGCGCACGGCCCAGCCGAGGCGCTCCGGCGCCAGGCGCTCGGCGACGATGATGCGCACGTCCCGGTCCGGATCCTGCACCAGTCGCGCCAGCCATTCCTGCGGCGCGCGGTAGGCCAGCGTGCGGCGCACCACCTCGTCCGGGTCGCGCAGATGGCCTTCGAGCAGTTCGAGCGGCGCGTAGCGCAGCGCGATCGCGCGCCGCTCCCAGAATTCGTCCGCCAGGTAGGCCGCCGCCTCGCCGGGGTTGGCGCGGAAGAAGCGGTCGATCAGCCGTCCGCTCATGGCCCGCACGCAGGCGTCCTGCGGCGCGCACCGCTCCGCCGCCAGCAGGCGCTCGCGGTGGGGACAGCCGTCGCAGCCGGTCACCAGCAGGCGCAGCCCGCTCGGCCGGCTATTCCTCGGCTTCAATTGCAAAGACGATCCCACGGGCGCCCTCCGGATCGCGTGTCAGCGACACGCAGTGTTCGCTGGCGTCGATCAGATAGACGCCGACCCCCTCCACCGACAGCCACGGCGACAGCCGGGGCGGGATGTCGTCCTCGCTGCAGGCGTAGAAGCGCAGCGCCGGAAACTCGCGGCGGAACTGGACCAGTTGCCCCTCGCTTCCGCCGGAGGCGGCGAAACGGCGCGCCAGTTCGCCGGCGGTGATCTCGCCGATCATGCTTCCGTGGCCTCGGTGAAACGGGCCAGGCTGGCGGCCTCGACGCCCATCGCGCGTGCCAACCAGGGCGGCGGCTTGTGCATCGACGACTGCAGCCGTGCGATCGCCTCCGCGGCCGGACCGCCGAGCGGCAGCTTGACCGGATGCACCCCGGCGCGCACCACCTTGGCGGCCGCCGGACCACCGATCGACTGCACGTACACCACGTTGCAGTCGGCGATCAACTCGGCGCGCGCCACGTTCCTGTCCTCGGCGCCCTCGGTCTCGGCGGTCGAGCGCACGTCGATCAGACGGCTTGCCTCGACACCGACCTGGTAGATCAGGAAGCGCTCGCAGGAGCCGAAATGGCCGTTCAATTCCTCGCCGCCGTTCGAGGCAATGGCCAGCCGCAGGCTGCCCGGCAGATCGCCCTCGGCGTAGGGCTGCGGCGTCGGCAGCCCGGTCGCGGCCGGATCGCCGGCCAGCAGGGCGCGGACTGCCTCCAGTCCCGCTTCGTCGAGTTCGGCATTGCCGATGCAAGCGCCGATCTGCGTCGTCGTCACGGCCGCGAGCTTGGCCGCGTCGAGCGGCAGGCCGAGTTCTTCGGCCAGCCGGTGCACGAACCCGGCGACCTCGATGCCGGGCACGCTCCGTGCCGCCGTCGCCAGCCGCAGCGCGATCTCGCGGCTGCCTTCATTGTTCGTTCCAGCCATCGTTCCCTCCTTGCGCATGCGCTGCGCTTCGGGCCTTGCGGCCCCGCCGCGCGGGGCCGCAGGCGCTCAGATGAAGACGATGGTCGAGTCGCCGCCCGGACAGGCCGAGAGGCACTGCGGCTCGTCGAACTCCCCGTCGCACTCGGTACAGGTGTCGGGGTTGATCTTGAAGATGCCGCCCTTGTCGGTGATCGACTGGGTCGGGCATACCGGTTTGCAGTCCCCGCAGGACGTGCATTCAGCCTGAACGATCTTCAATGCCATGGTGGTCGGCTCCTAGCGGTTCATTCGGGGGCATCGACGCGCTTGGCGCGCAACGAGATGGGAAGGCGCTCGGGCGCCGGCTGCGGCTCGATGTAATAGCTGCCGCCGTTGGCGAGCTTGAGTTCGCCGCCCCACTTGTGCGGGGTGTCGAACTCGATGGAGGAGATGTTGTCCTCCAGGTCGCGCTTCGGCAGGTAGAACACCAGGCCGCCGTCGGCGTTCTTGCGGATCATGATGTTGGCCATGACTGACTCCTTTCGACTTGGGCACCACTGCTCGCCGAGTGGCGTCAACCGTTCGGCGGGCAGTGGCGGGTTAGGCTGCGCCAACCCACCCTGCGTCGGAGCTCCGACGCAGGGTGGGTTGGGCCGTGGGCCGCAACCCGCCGTTTACCGAACCAGGTCGTAGTTGTAGTCGGTCGTGCCCATGGCCATGGTCTCGCGATCGAGTTGCTCCAGCACCGCGTTGACCAGCGTCGTCAGCATGCTCATGGCGCCCTCGTAGCCGAGCGTCGTCATGCGATGCAGATGGTGCCGGTCGAAGATCGGGAAGCCCATGCGGATCAGCGGCACCTCGAACGCCTTGCCCTTGTGGGCGGTGTCGCGCTGGATGAACTTGCCGTAGCTGTTGCCGATCAGGAAGTCGGGCTTGTCGGTCATGCACAGGCTGCGCATGTGCCACAGGTCGCAGCCGACGTAGACCTTGCCGCTCGAACCGTAGAGCGAAGAGTCCAGCAACTTCTGCATGGCCTTGCCCCAGCGCTTGTTGGCGTTGTTCGACAGCACGTGCGTCGGCTCGGCGCCCACTTCGAGCAGGAACTTGACCACGCCCATGACGAAGTCCGGATCGCCATACACGGCGAACTTCTTGCCGTGCAGCCAGGT